>NZ_JBJHZX010000019.1:0-69098 GCF_045310515.1 Candidatus Clostridium eludens
TTTCTGCTTTATTGTACAAGAAAAGAACCTATATAAATAGTCTTTTTTAAAGTGTCTATTATATAGGTTCCATTTTACTTTACCCTAGGGCTTTTTCCATGACATACAAGATGGACTCCAATAACATTAAAGCCATTTAATGAAAGTAAATTTAAAAATTCTTCATAAAACAAAGGATGAGTCATTGTGCCCGGGAAAAAAATTATGGAAGGGTCTTCTCTTTTACTTTTCCATATTGACAACACAATTGGAACAGAATTGGAATCTATAATAACTTCTTCATAATATTCTGGTATAGACACATTATTATTTAATCACCTCTCTAAAATAAATTTAAAATAGTTCTAAAGCAAAAATGATAATTATTATCATTGTCATCTATTATATCACTGAAAATATTCACAGTAAATTTAAACAATTCAACATATTTTTACTTCATTTTCTTTTTCAATTTTATTACTTAAATAAAAAACCCTTAAAGTTAATAGTCAGATATTGATACATACAATTAAACACTGCATATATAATCTATCTGACTATTTAAACGTATTATACTTATAGATCTAATTTATTTTCTATAAGGTAAGCTGTAGCATAAAACATTGCTATTATTATAATTATGGATAAAACTATAAGTGATATACTTAAATCAATTCCTGACGATACCATACCATTAGTGTTAATAGTAACATTCTTTATATTTATTACTTTTAAATTAAAAGTTTGTGGAAATATTTTTAAAAATATATCTTCTAATTTTATTTGAGCCAAGGTCAATACTATGAATATAGCGAATGTTCCCAATTTGCCAAGTTTCCTGTTTTTTATAGCTACTTTGCCAAGCGTTATGGCTAAATACACCGTAAGTAAAAATGTAATATATACTACCATACTAGATAATATGCCAGCTGCAATAAACTGTGGTGTAAAAGCTGTAACAAATTGCCTGAAGGCTGTAACATCAAATACAAGAAAATTTTGAGTAAGCCTTAAAATCTGAAGTAAAATAACTGTAAAAATACCAACAATAATTGATACTATAATACATTGAATAATTGCAGTTACTATTTTATTCATCAATATATTTTTTCCGCTTTTAGGGATTGTAAAAAGAAGATAGGATGTATCTTCATATAAATCTCTACTAAACAACCTTATATTCCATATTATAACTACTACTGCTACTGCAAATCCTATGAGTAAATTCAAAGAAAATATAGCATCAGGACTCCATACATTTATTCTAGTAAGTAATGCTAAATTCAAAATTATTATAGTACAAACCATTATTATAAAATCTTTAAAACATCCTTTAAGCTCATATTTTACTAATTTAAACATTACTAAACACCTCTCTATATATTTCATCTATTGACATTTTTCTCTCAGCCCTCAGTTCTTCTGCATTACCTGATAATATTATTTTCCCTTCAGATATAAATGCCACATCATCAAAAAGTCTCTCAATATCACTTACCAGGTGAGTAGTTATAATTATGGAACTATTTTCTGTGTAATTTTCAAGTATTGCATCTAATATCTTCTCTCTTGTCACAGGGTCTACGCCTCCTAAAGGTTCATCCAATACATAAAGCTTTGACTTTCTTGAAAGCACTAATGTAAGATAAAACTTTTCACACATACCTCTAGACAGAGTCTTTACTTTACTGTCCCCATCCAGTTTCATAAATTCTAAAAGTTCCCCTGCCCTATTTTTATCAAAATCATGGTACATATCTTTAAAAAAATCTATAGCATCATTTATTCTCATCCATTTGAAAATATAATCCTTATCTGGCAAATATGATACTTGAGATTTTGTCTTAATCCCAGGCTTATTCCCATCTATGAGTATTTCCCCAGAACTTTGCTTTAATATTCCTGCTGCAATTTTTAAAAATGTAGTTTTACCACTTCCATTTGGTCCTAAAAGTCCTGTTATTTTTCCCTTTTCAATTTCCAAATCAAGTCCGTTTAAGGCTGATTTTCTAAAATAAAATTTTTTTAAATCCTTGCATTTTACAAGTGGTTCCATTTTACATTTCCTCCTGTACTTTTTCTTCCACAATTTTAATTATTTCACTAGAGGAAAATCCCAGTTCTTTCATTCCTTTTATAAAATTATATATAATATCTTTTGCCATTTCCTCTTTTAACTTTTCTATCATAGATATATCCTCCCTTAAAAAAGTACCCATGCCCCTTTGTTTATAAGCAATATTTTCCCTTTCCAGTTCCAGATAAGTTCTCTGGATAGTGTTAGGGTTAACCTTTAACATGACAGATAACTCCCTTACAGAAGGAATTTTATCCCCAGGTTTTAATTCTTTATTTACTATTTTTCTCTTTATAATGTTCATTATTTGCATGTATATTGGTATATTAGGTTCAAATTCATCATTCATTTTATCATCTCCCAATGGAAAATATTAATCTAGTGTCCTATTATAATAATACACTAGATTAACACTATAGTCAATACTTTATGAAGCATAAAAAATGATTACAGCTTATAACCGTATATAAACTATAATCATTTCTAAGTATTTAAAAAATATGTAATTAAATTATTTGCACCTATAGAACTATATAAATAAAATACTGTCATTGACTATATATGAAATAGCCCCATTCTTATGCCCCGGAAATGCAATGGCTTTTATTTTTATATTTCCTATGTTTACTATATCTCCATCTTCTACTTTCCTGCAATTTATCTTATTCTTCTTTCTTATACTAAATTTTATATGTTTTGATCTTTTCTGAAATACATCTTTAGGCATATAAACATCTGCATTTTTAAATAATTTAATACCTGGCATGTTATAAAAATTAGGATCAGTTAGAAATATATTGGAAACAAATTCGGGGTTAATATTTATTTTTTTTAATTCCCTATTTATAACATAAGGTATAAATCCTGTATTAAAACATACAGTAGCGCTACAATCAGAATAAATAAAAAAATTAGAAACAAGTGTTCTTACCACATACACATTGCCTGTTACCTTCCGGGTTTTACCTAATTTAAACAGCATATATTCTCCCCCTATTTATATTGTTTCTTTAGTAATACTAGAATATTTTTCTAGTTGTAGCATATCCCATTTTTATTAATTTATACACTAGTATTATCAATTCACAGTTCTTCTAAAGTTCAGATGGAGATAAGTATTTCTCTATAGCAAACTCCACCTGAACCTAAGAATCACTTAATTATAATTATTTAATAATTTACGTGTACCAGCCAAAATCTTATATTTTTATCACTCCAGCCGAGATCCCATGGTACTTTATTTCTATCTGTATTATGGCAGCTCACCAGAGAATAGCCTCTACTATCTGCACCTGTTACTACAGAAATATGTGTAATATCTCCCTTTTTTTCATAAGCTACAAAATCCCCAGGAAGAAGTTTATAAGAAGCTTTATAAACTTTTTCATAACTACCATAAGCAATAACCGAAGCCCTGCCACTATATACCATATAATTTTTAAATGAATCTGCATTTAACCAAGAAGTAGTAGCTCCTGATTTATCACAACTCCAGCCAGAATTTTTTCTGAATTTTCCGCCCTCGTGTAATATCTGTGATGCAAAATTCGCACAATCTCCCCCCTGAGAATTATAATTTCTATATTGCTTATTATAAGTATATCCATATTTCTTTTCTGTAGCTATACCACAATATTTGTCCGCATATTCTACTGCAGATTTTCTTCTGTCATTTATATTGGAAAGCTCTCTTGCATTTTGAGATAAGATATATTGTTTCATAGAGTCAACTTTTAAATTATCCAAATTGAGGGAATCTGCAAAGGGATCTTTATACCACTCTTTGGTTATTATCCATCTATTATCTCTTTTTACTATATTGAGCACATGAGAAGTTCCTATTCTACATCTGTTTATAATTTCCGGTGAATTTTCATACACATATTTGTATTCTGTTGAACATATTAAATTTACAGAAAATTTATCATCTTTTCCTCTAATTCTTTTGATTACTATATCCGGGACAATGTCTGTAAATTTCACACCCTGTTTTTCTTCCCAATTTTCAAGATATTTCTTTTTTGTCTCCTCATGTTCATAAGCCCAGGTACCATACTTTGTATTTTTATCATAACTCACTTCTATTAATTTTAGATCCCCATTTAGTATTGCTTTGTTTCTATTTTCAAATATTTTTTGTATGGAATTTACAATTTCTTCCTTGGAATTCACTTCTTCTTCCTGTGCTTTTATATAAGGTTCTATACAAAATATAAATAAAATTATTACAATAAACTGTAAAAAACGTTTTTTTAGAAAAAATTTCATAGTTATACTCCCTATACAATCATAATTTAATAGTCCTTAGAGTTCATATAATTTGCATAATTATTATTCCCAATTAAAATAATAATCACTCTGTAAATTTTAGGTATACGAAAATAAACAGCAAATGAAACAGAACTTAAAAACTTTACTCTATAATTTTTCATCTATTTTTTTTATGCAGTTTTTTACGAATTCATCTTCACAAGGCACACTTTCATACCAATACTTTTCATTTTTGTTTTGTTGTTTAAAATACTTAGCTTTTAAAATTATTTCCGGTCTATATTCAAAATGCAAAATATCAAAATGACTCCACTTTCCTCCCCAAACAAAATTATTTTTTTCAAATATTTCTACAATTTCTTTGGGATATTCTTTTATCCTGTTATTTCCTTCTTCTTTAGATACCCATTTCCAGTAATCTCTTCTATCCCTGGCAAGATCGATAGCTATTCCAAAAGAATGAGGACTTAATAAATTGGTTCCAGAAATACACCTATAATTAAAAGTACCACTACCTGGAAATAGACATCTTGCAATATCTGTTCTTTCTCGTGATAGTGGAATCAGTTCTTTCATAGCATTTTTAAGACAATTTGAAGCCTCGTTATTTCCATTAAACTGAAGATTACCATATCCTAAATTAACCATTCTAAGGTTAGATTCTACAGAATTCTTGTTACAACCATATACCTCATTTAATAATGCATACACTCTGAACCTTCCCGGATCCAAATCTTTTTCCATAACTTTATCTATAGGTTCCTGTGGATAAGGCTGTTCCATCATATCTTGTAAATCTGTATTATATAACTTTTGCTCAAAATTTTTCTTCTTTTTATCATCATATAAAATCTTTTTATCAGATTTAGTAACTAAATATACATTTTTATTACTATCTTTTTCTATATCAACAATATAATCTTTATATGCCATCATAAGACATAGAATATCCTGCTTCATTGTAATATCATAATTATCTGCTAGGACTTTTGCAGGACTTATACATACACAAGTCAGCATTATAGCTAAAATCATTTTTTTCATAAAATGCATCCTCCTATCTTTATAATATATCAAGTGATTCTTAAGTTTAGGTTATACACTCTATGCCAAGCTTATGCATTGGAGTTATTACCACTTTTTAGAGATTCATTTTAACTATCTAATATTTGAATATAGCCAATGGTATAGAGATTTTTAAAATTTTATGTATAAATCTCTATACCATTGGCTATTATCTAATATAAGGTAGAATAAGCTTCACCATACTCTCAATTAAATTTAACTCTTTGGGAGAACACTTTTTCAGTAAATCATATAATATGTTATTACTGCGCTCTCCATTTAATGGGTTATATTCTTTAAATTCTTCCTTTATCATCCTGTCGTTGTCATTATTTTTAAATTTATCACTTCCATAGATTAAATAATCCGTGGTTACACAAAGGGAATTAGCTATTTTAACCAGAGCTGTAAGACTCATCTGCCTCTCCCCACGCTCTAGTTGTCCAATATAAAGCGTAGAAAGATCTACAATTTCAGCAAATCTTTCTCTGGTTAAATCTAATGTTTCCCTTTTTTCACGAATTCTGTGTCCCATTTCCTGTTTATTGATTATATTTATTTTCTTCATTTGTCTTCACTCCTGTCTAAACCTCTTAAGATAACTTTATACATAACAATTCATTAGATAAATAAGCTTATTGTAAACAAATATTATTTGCATTTAGCATATTTTTTGTGTAAAATTAAGTATGTAATTGCTCTGCAAACTTTAATATTGAAAACGAAATGGGAATTATAGGTAAATAGAGAGAAGTTCATGTATTTATAGCAATTTTAAACTTAAAAATATACATTTGGAGTGTTAGATTTGTCAAAGAACGAAATTTATGAATTAAGAAAAAAATTAAATTTATTAATGTGTGAAAAAAATCAATTGGAAAAAGAAATTTTAGAAGTAAACAGTAAACTGGATAAGATTATAGGAGAGCTTATACATAAAAATATGAAAAATACAATAGACAAGGAATAACTTCTCAAAAATATAGTTTGTAGAATCCAATCCAAAATAATAAAATCGTTGATAAGTGTACTTATTATCAGCGATTTTATTATTTTTTTCAGGAAAGCCATCCTTAATTCTTAATTCTTAACTCTTAATTTATATTTATACATTTATAATTTTTTTATCTACACTTTGGTTTAAATATTCACTCATGGACCTATATTCTACAAGTCCTCCTTCTTTGTCTACTAGTATAGTATCAACATAAACACTAGCTGTATCCAAACAAGTAAATATCACCTTATCATGTGCTAAAGCAGTATGTCTTAATTTAAAACCATCTCTAATACCATCATATCCCTGAGTAGGTATGTTTATAACTACATCTATTTTATTATCTTTTATATATGATATTGCGTCTTTTATATCAAGTTTATTGCATTTCACACCATTTTCGTTTAAAAACTTCCAGGTTCCACTGGATGCACTTATATTAAAATTCAAAGACTTATATTTCTTAATTACTTCTAGAGAAGTATATTTATCCCTGTCATTTACACAAACATATAAATTACCTTCTTTTAAAATTTCAATTCCAGCTGCCTTAAAAGCCTTATACATGGCCTTATTTTTGTCAAAATCAACTCCTAAGACCTCTCCTGTGGATTTCATTTCCGGTCCTAAGGCCACATCTACTCCTGGTAATTTTTTACTGGAAAATATAGGCATTTTTACAGCAAAAATATTACTGTATTTATACATATCCTGTCTATAATTAAATTCCTTTATTTTTTTTCCCAGCATAACTTCTACAGCTATTTCCACCATAGGAATATCAGTAACCTTACTTAAAATAGGTACTGTTCTTGAGGCCCTTGGGTTTACCTCTATTACATATATATTATCTCCATCAAAAGCGTATTGAACATTTAAAAGCCCTTTAACATTTAATTCTCTTGCTATTTTCACTGTATACTCTTCTATTTTTTCCGATACATTTTCAGGTAAATCTGTGGCAGGATATATAGCTATACTGTCCCCCGAATGTACTCCCGTTCTCTCCACATGTTCCATTATTCCAGGAATTATCAAATCTTCACCATCTGATATGGCATCCACTTCTATTTCTCTTCCCAGTATATATTTATCTACAAGTACTGGATATTCTTTAGATAAATTCACAGCATCTCTTAGGTATTTGGCTAACTCTTCACGGTTGTAAACCACTTTCATAGCCCTTCCACCTATTACATAAGATGGTCTTACTATAACTGGATACCCTATGTCAGAAACTAAGTCATATGCTTCCTCTAAACTAGTTACAGATCCTCCTATAGGAGAGTTTATATTAAGCTTTTTAAGGAGTACTCTAAACTTTTCTCTATCCTCTGCCAGATCTATGGATTCAAAAGAAGTGCCCAGCAAGTTCACTCCCCTGTCATTTAATTTTTTAGATAAGTTTAGTGCAGTCTGTCCCCCAAATTGTACTATAACCCCATCTACCTTTTCTTCATCTATTACATTCATTACATCATCTATATAAAGAGGATCAAAGTACAATTTATCTGAAATATCAAAATCGGTACTTACAGTTTCAGGATTATTATTTATTATAATAGCCTCATATCCTGCTTTTTTTATTGCCCATACACCATTGACACAGCAGTAGTCAAATTCTATTCCTTGTCCTATTCTAATAGGACCGGAACCTATTACAAGTATCTTTTTATTATTTGAAATAACATTATCATTTTCCAGGTCATAGCAGGAGTAATAATATGAAGTTTTAGCTTCAAATTCGCCGCTGCAGGTATCTACCATTTTATATACCACTCTTATACCATTTACTTCTCTAAGCTGCTTTAAGTCCTCTAACTTCATGCTCATTAAATTGCAGATATACTCATCTGTAAATCCCATTAGTTCGGCCTGATGAATAATATCTACATTAGGAACATTGTTCATTAGTTTATTTTCCATGTCTATAATGTTTTTTACTCCACCTATAAACCACTTATCTATTTTAGTTATTTTATAGAGCTCATCTATGCTCATTCCCTTTCTAAGAGCTTCTGCCAGAGCAAAAAGTCTCTCATCATCTTCCATATTTAACTTATCTACTATTTGAGATAAGTTCATATTTTCAAATTTATCTAATTTTAATCCTACTACCTTTCCTTCCAAGCTTATTACTGCCTTTAAAAGAGCGCTTTCAAAACTCCTGTCTATTGCCATAACTTCACCTGTGGCTTTCATTTGTGTCTTAAGAGTTCTGTTGGCGGTTTTAAATTTGTCAAAAGGCCATTTAGGCATTTTCACTACGCAATAATCCAGTGCAGGTTCAAAAAGGGCACTAGAATTTCCTGTAACATAATTTTTCAATTCGTCCAAAGTATATCCAAGAGCTATCTTAGCTGCAATTTTAGCTATAGGATACCCTGCTGCTTTTGAGGCCAGTGCACTTGATCTGCTTACCCTAGGATTTACTTCTATTACTACATATTCATTACTTTCAGGGTCCAGTGCAAATTGAATATTGCACCCTCCTTCTATTTTTAATGTCCTTATTATTTTTATAGAAGACCTTCTCAGCATTTGATATTCTTTATCCGTCAATGTCTGGGATGGTGCAACTACTATACTATCTCCTGTATGTATTCCAACAGGATCCAGATTTTCCATATTACAAACTACCATACAATTGTCTTTTTTATCTCTCATTATCTCATATTCAAGTTCTTTCCATCCAGCTACACTTTGTTCCAAGAGTATTTGATTTATAGGACTTTCCTCCAGTCCATTTTTACATATTTCCAGGTATTCTTCATAATTATTTGCAATGCCCCCTCCGGTTCCCCCAAGGGTATATGCCGGTCTTATTATAATTGGTAAACTGACTTTATCTAAAAAAGACTTGCATTGTTCAAGATTTACGGCAATAGTACTTACAGCTATAGGTTCTTTTATATCTTCCATTAAATTTTTGAAACTTTCTCTGTCCTCGGCATTTTTTATAGATTCAGTTTTTATTCCAAGAAGTTCCACGTTATACTTTTTCAACACGCCAAGCTGATCAAGTTCCATAGCTAAGTTTAGAGCTGTTTGACCTCCAAATCCAGCTAAGATACCATCTGGTCTTTCTCTTTTTATTATTGCCTCCAGTGATTCAACAGTCAAAGGTTCTACATAGGTTCTATCTGCAATATTTTTATCTGTCATTATAGTAGCAGGATTACTATTTACAAGCACCGTTTCTATGCCTTCTTTTTTTATGGCTTCGCAAGCTTGTGTTCCTGAATAGTCAAATTCCGCTGCCTGACCTATTATTATAGGACCTGAGCCTATTATTAAAACCTTCTTCAAGTTTTCTCTTAACGGCATTATATCACTTCTCCTTGTTATTTATACTAAAGTCATCAAACTTAGAAATTTATCGAACAAATAGCTTGTATCAGTAGGCCCTGGAGATCCTTCAGGATGAAACTGAACTGAAAATATAGGTAAAGTCTTATGTCTAAATCCTTCTACTGTATTATCATTTAAATTAACATGGGTTATTTTTATATTATCTTTATTTAGGCTTTCCTTTTTAACCGCATAACCATGGTTTTGAGATGTTATAAAAGATTTATCTGTATCATTATCATATACACCGTGATTGCCGCCTCTGTGTCCAAATTTCATCTTATAAGTATCTCCTCCTAGTGCAAGAGATAATAATTGATGCCCTAGACATATACCAAATATAGGAATATTTTTTATTAATTTTTTTACAACCTCCACAACCTCATATAAATCCTTAGGATCTCCCGGTCCGTTACTTAAAAGTATACCTTTTGGGTTTATACTCATTATGCTTTCATAAGAGGCATTATATGGAAATATGGTTATATCACAATTTCTATACTTTAAATTTTCAATAATATTGTTTTTTATACCAAAATCCAGAACTGCTACTTTAGGTCCGCTTCCCTTAATCTTCTTTATAGAAGGGGTACTCACTTGTGCAACTAACTTTTTATCATCATAAAAATTTAATATATCCTTTAGTTCATTTATAGATTCATTCTTATTACATATGACACACTTCATAGTTCCACTGGCTCTTATTTTTTTAGTTATACTTCTAGTATCTATACCACTAATACCTACAATATTATTTTCCTTCAGAAATCCTTCAAAGCTATTTTCACTTAAATAATGAGATGTGTCATTATACATATTCTTTACCACTATGCCTTTTGCATGTATTTTTTCAGATTGGTTAGAGTTATAGTTGATGCCATAATTCCCTATGTAAGGATAACACATAGTTATTACCTGCCCTGCATAGGAAGGATCTGTAAGTATTTCCTGATACCCTGTCATTGAAGTATTAAAAACCAGCTCTCCTACAGTTATCCCCATCTCACCTATAGCCTTCCCCATAAATACAGTACCATCTTCTAAATATAATATGGAATTCATAATATTACCTCTTTCTAAATGTTTCCAGAACTTAAAGTTGCTACCATAACAGCTTTTATGGTATGTAATCTGTTTTCTGCTTCATCAAATACTATAGAAATTTCTTCATTTTCAAATACATCTTCTGTCACTTCCAAAGCCTCATATCCAAATTCTTTATATATTTCCTCTGAAACTTGAGTTTCTCTGTTGTGAAAAGCAGGAAGACAGTGCATAAACTTAACCTTTTTATTTTCGCAGGCTTCAACTAATTTCATGTTAACCTGATATGGCATTAAAGTTTCTATTCTTTTTTTCCAGAGGGACTTCTCTTCACCCATGGAAAGCCATACATCTGTATAGATAATATCTGCTCCCTTTACAGTTTTGTATATATCATGGCTTATTGTTATACATCCCCCGTTTTCTTTAGATATTTTTTCACATTCTTTCACCAATTCATCTTCTGGAAAAAGTTCCTTAGGGGTTATTATTCTGAAATCCATTCCCATTTTTGCAGCCCCTATCATAAGAGCCTTTGCCATATTATTTCTTCCATCGCCAATGTAAACAAAATTTATATCTTTCAAAGGCTTATCTACACTTTCTTCTATAGTTAAAAAATCCGCTAGTACCTGGGTAGGATGATCCTCATCGGACAATCCATTCCATACAGGTATTTTTGAATACTCGGCAAATACCTCCATATCTTTTTGAGAAAAGCCTCTGTATTCTACACCATGGAACATTCTTCCCATTACCCTGGCAGTATCTTTTATAGATTCTTTTTTACCCATATGACTGCCTGTAGAACCTATATAAGTTACATTGGCACCTTCATCATAAGCCCCAACTTCAAAAGAACACCTTGTTCTTAAAGAATCCTTTTCAAATATTAATGCAATGTTTTTTCCATGTAATCTCTTTTTTTCTTTCCCATTGTATTTTTCCTCTTTCAGCTTTTTAGAAAGCTCCAGCAGATATTGTATTTCTTCTGGCATAAAGTCCCTTAAAGTTAAAAAACTCCTACCATATAAATTAATCAAATTATCTCCTCCCTAAGTTAATCTTTATAGGAATCAAACCCAAACCACTTTATAGAAAGTTTTGAAAGAGTTCCATCTTTTTTCATATCTGTAATTATTTTATCTAATTCTTCTTTTAGTGAAGTATCTCCTTTTCTATAAGCTATACCCATAGGCTCTTTACTTAATGCGCCTTCTAACATTTTAAACTGACCTTTTTTCTTTTGAATATAATATCCACCTACCTGCTGGTCTATGATAGTGGCATCTACCCTGCCTATTGTCATATCCTGAAATGCTTCAGTTATCTTGTCATATTTTTTTAGTTCTTTAACACCTGCTATGCCATTTGCTACATTTTCTCCAGTAGTCCCCAGTTCGCAAGCTATAACTTTTCCTTTTAAATCTTTCACTCCAGTTATGTTTTGTGTCTCGTTTTTAACTGTAATAACCTGGCCTCCTGTTACATAAGGTGTAGAAAAGTCTGTAGTCTTTTTTCTTTCGTCAGTTATACTTATGGATGCAATAGCAGCATCAAACTTATTGGAGTCAAGAGCTAATATAAGTCCGTTAAAATCCATGACTAAAAACTCTGCTTTTACTCCAAGTCTCTTTGCCACCTCATTTGAAAAGTCCACATCAAACCCTACTAATTTGCCATTAGAATCTCTAAATTCCATAGGAGGATATCCTTCTTCAGTTCCTATGACAATCTTTCCTGACTTCTTTATTTTTTCTAACAAATTTGAGCTTGTATCTTTTTTAGCACTACCCCCACAAGCTGTAAGTAACATTGTGCTAAAAATAATAGTAATTATAATTGCAGTTAACTTTTTCATTATCAGTCCCCCAAATTCAAATAATTTCAATTCATAATACACTATACAATAGTTTTTTATTCTGCTGAAGTTTAACTTCACCCTTATAATTAATTGCCTGATATTCCTTATAATTATACATATATACTAATAATAATTCAATACAATTTTAAAATATTTTTTATTTCCATAGGTGTTTTTTTATAATTCATAATACTATTTACCTCATAAATCTATGTATATACATTCATTTATTTTGAATTATGCTGTATAAAATATATATATTTATAGAATATATATTAAGTAAATGTTTTTAGTCCTTGAATATTTATTTACCTGATATGTTTTCAACGGAAGTGTCCATTACGGCATTTACCAAATATCCTATTTTCTCAATGTAACATTCTACTCTATCTCCATGTTCTAATACCTTAATAGGATTAAATCCCATTCCTACACCATGGGGAGTACCTGTAGATATAATATCTCCTGCCTTTAAAGTCAACCCTTTTGATAGATCGCTTACTATGTAGGGTATATCAAAAATTAAATTTTTAGTATTAGAATTCTGCCTTACTTCTCCATTTACCAAACACCTGATATCCAGTTTTACAGGAAACGGTATTGCACTTTTATGAACTATACAAGGGCCCATGGGACAAAAAGTATCCAAGCTTTTTCCTTTGAACCATTGGATATGCCTTCCTTGAAGATCTCTTGCAGATATGTCATTTATTATGGTATAACCGAATATATAATCTTCAACTTTCTCTTTTTTTATATTGCTGCCATCTTTTCCTATTACAACTCCAAGTTCAACCTCATAATCCACTTGTGCTGTAACTTCCTTTGAAAACTCTACAAAATATCCATTTCCTATGGCAGGAGATGCAACTTTAGTAAAATATATGGGTTCATCTGGTATACCATTACCTGCTATTTTAGTTAATTTTATTTCCCTTGCATGTTCTTCATAGTTTTTGCCAAGACAAAATACATTTCTCTTGGGATAAGGTATAGGAGCTTTTAATTTAACCATATCAAGTGGAACAGCCTGTGAACTTTTATTTTTTAAAACCTGTTTTATTACATTTAATTTACTATTATCCAGATATTCTATAAGCTGCAGCATAGTTTCAGGAGGATTTTTTTCTCCAATTTCTTTAAATATGTTTTCAAAATTTAAAATACTATTATTCTCTAAAATCCCTATACTTTCTCTTCCTTTATAATCATAGGTTACAAATTTCATCCTAACACTCCTTTTAAAATATAGTTTTTTATTACAACAGCTCTTATTTTATCATAACTTATACTGTCTGGGAGTAGTTCTTTTACCGGTTTTAGTTTTGATACCCCAACTTTATCTATGGCTTTTAAAACTTCACTTTCTTCTGAATCCGTAAATAACTCTTCGAATTTTATACTTATATCCATAGCATTTTCTTCTTCAAAATATTTTGTAATATGAGTAAGTATTGTAGATAGTGTAAGCTGTCTCTTCTGTGCAATTTCTTTTATACCTATATTGTCTTTCAGCATATTAATTGTTATCTGGTGGGTCTTTAATTTATCATTTCTTCTTTCAATTTTATTAGCAACGTCACTTTTAAATGACCAATTAGGTTGAATTTTGTTTTCCTCTACATATTTTTTTATGACATTTAAAAATCTTTCTCCATATTTTTTTGACTTTAAATCCCCTACCCCGGATATATCAGTGATTTGCTGGGAATTTACAGGATATCTTACGCTTAGCTCCTTTAAGGTTGCATCTGAAAATACCAAATATGGAGGAATAGATTCTTCCATAGATATTTCTCGTCTTAAAGTTCTTAAGACTTCAAACAAGTCATTATTGGAAGTAATTTCATTTATTTTAACTGATTCTTTTAAAATCACCTTTTCCTCACCTTTTAAAACTTTTATAGATTGAGAATTTAATGTTACAGTAGGATACTCTCCTTCTTTTAAAGCAATATACTTGTGAGCTATAATAGTATTTATAAAATTTGACAATGCTTCTTTTGAATAATCCTTCATTATGCCATAGGTAGATAGTTTATCAAAGCCATACTGAAGCACCTTTTTTTGAGAAGATCCCCTTAAAACATCCACTATCATATTTACTCCAAATTCTCTTTTCATCCTATATATACATGAAAGTACTTTCTGTGCATCTACAGTTTTATCTACATACTCCCCTGAATTCACACAATTGCTGCAGTTATCACACTGCTCATAATTTACTGATTCTCCAAAATAATTTAATATAAATTTTCTCAAACAGCCATTATAATGAACAAAATCTATCATATGTTGAAGTTTTTTATACTCATTTAATCTCCTTCCTGGAGATTGTATACTGGTTTCTACTAAATATTTCTGGGTAATTACATCTTGAGGGGCAAACATTAATATACATTCACTGGCCTCCCCATCACGACCTGCCCTTCCTATTTCCTGATAATAACTTTCTACATTTCCTGGCATATTATAATGAATAACATATCTTACATTGGACTTATCAATACCCATTCCAAAAGCATTGGTAGCAATTATTATATTTACCTTGTCATATACAAAGTCCTCTTGATTTTCTTTTCTGTCTTTATCAGACAATCCTGCATGATATCTTGTAACAGATAAATTATTTGCTTTAAGTTTTTCATATAGACTATCCACTTCTTTTCTGGTAGATGCATATATTATTCCTGATTGTCCTTCATTTGTTTTAATATAATTCAGTAAATATTGAAATCTATCTCCGATTTTAAGGCATGATATCTTTAAATTTTCCCTATCAAATCCAGATATGAAAACAGCTTCATTATGTAATTTTATCTGTCTTATAATATCTTCTCTTACTTCTTTAGTGGCTGTAGCGGTAAATGCTGTAACTACTGGTCTTTTGGGAAAGCTCTCTATAAATTTCCATATATGTGTATAACTTATCCTAAAGTCATGTCCCCACTGTGAAACACAATGGGCTTCGTCTACTGCCACCTGAGAAACTTCTATAGTTTTTATAAGCTGATAAAACTCCAAAGATTCTAGCCTTTCCGGTGCCACATATAGTATTTTTACATTTCCTTTCTTTAAATCGGAAAATATACTTAAAATTTCATGCTGTGAAATGGAACTGTTTATGTAAGATGCATTTATACCTAATTCACTTATATTATCTACCTGATCCTTCATAAGTGATATTAGAGGAGATATGACAACAGTTATTCCTTTAAAAAGTACTGCTGGTATTTGATAGCATATAGATTTTCCTCCCCCTGTAGGCATAATTGCAAGGGTATCCCTTCCACTTAATATACTCTCAATTACTTCCTTCTGATGCTTTTTAAAAGTTTCATAACCATAATACTTATGTAAAACTTCTTCAGCATTACTAATCACTATTACTCACCTCTATATTAAAATTCATTTTATATATTATAGCATATATAGGGTTAGACGTGTTTCAAACTTAATTCTCCATCCTTAAACTTATAAAAAATAGCTACCACTGCGTATCATACAGTCATAACTATTTTAAAACCTATATTTCCTCAATCATTCTGTTTCCAAATTAGTACTTTATGCTGAGTTAATCAATTATAAAATACCCACAATTCAGAAACTCACGGAAGATACAAAGTATAAGTTCACAGCAGCTCCATCGTTCCCTGGTAAACTAATTACTGCTGTACTTGCACCTGTTGCCCTAACTATGTTACCCTGACCTGAAATTACATTATTTCTACTTGTATCTATATTAGAAACTGCATTTCCTATATTGCTTGCAAAAAGTGTTCTTAATTGTTCCTGACAACATTGTTTACATCCCTTTGGAATTTCAGAAACAGTTGTATCTAATGCAGCCTTTAGAGTACTCCGCATAAAATCAGAAGAACTATCAATTAAAAAAGTACTTTGTATCAATTCAATTTGACAAATAGACACAATTTCTCCATTAGAAAATTGTACTAATTTTGCCGTATATACATTATTTGCATCAGGATAAAATCTAATTACACTCTGATTGTTTACAGCTGGCTGAGAGGCTATTGTTTCAACTATTATATCTGTTGCTCCAACATTTTTTAAATATCCTAAAACAGCTCTTAATCCTGCTGTACAATATTTACACCCACTTACTCCAGCGGGCCCGGGAGAACAAATATTACAGAAATTATATTTAGATTTGTAATTGTTTCTGCCATATACATGTGAGCAGTTATTATCTGAATATCTTTCATCCGAACAATCCAAAGAGCCATCATCAATAAAATGACTTGAACAATTATCCTCAATAATTTCCCAGTGATTATACTTTAAACCATTAACATAATAGTTTATACTAATTGAATTTTGGTTATTATCCATATGTCCTCCTTTGACTTTAATCAATAAAGCTATTCACTGTAAATTATGTTTATTATTTATACTTTGTTACATTAATTGTCATCATACACTATGTAACTTGTCAAGCAAAAGCAAGGGATAAATTGTAAAAAAAGAACCCACTCATAAATTCTGTTCATGAATGGGTACTGGATTTATATTTTTTCTAAAATCACCTCATTGACTGGATAATGCTGTCGGCAAGATCATCCATTGAACTGGCATCATTTTCTTTCATCACAGAGTTCAATGAGATTTCATTGTTTAAAATAGTCATTTCTTTCATCTCATCCAAAAGTTCACGCATTAATTTGCCAGATTGAGGAGCCCATGAACCATTTTCTATGAGAGCAAAAGTACGTTTTTGAAGATTTAATGCCTTCATATCCATTATATATCCCAACATAGGTGGATAAATCTTCAAGTTATAAGTTACACAAGCAAGAACTACATGACTATATTTGAATGTCTCAGAAATTAAATAGGAAACATGAGTTTTTGAAACATCATACATAACTACATTGGTCATTCCCTTTTCCACTAACCTTGTGGCTAAATTATTAGCAGCAGCCTCTGTATTACCATACATTGTGGCATAGACAATCATTACACCCTTTTCCTCGGGCTCATAACGACTCCACTTGTCATATTTATCAAGCAAGTATCCAAAATCATTACGCCACACCGGTCCATGCAGAGGACATATAATTTTAATATTGATACTGCTGGCCTTCTTCAGCAGAGCTTGAACATGAGGACCATACTTACCTACAATATTTGTATAATATCTTCTGGCATCATCAATCCAGCAGCGGTCAAAATTCACCTCATCATTAAACAACTTACCATCCAGGGCACCAAAAGATCCGAAAGCATCAGCAGAAAACAGCACACCACTTACAGTATCATATGTCACCATAGCTTCCGGCCAGTGTACCATTGGGGCATACACAAATATAACCTCATGTTTTCCAAAGGACATAGTATCCCCTTCTTTGACTTTTATTGTTTGCTCATGGATGTGGAAACCAAACTGATTCATGAACATGAAAGCTTTTTCAGTACATATAATCTTTACATCTGGATAGCGAAGAATAATCTCTTCAATACACGCTGCATGATCCGGCTCCACATGATTGATCACCATATAATCTAAGGTCCTATGTCCTAGAACCGCTTTAATATTCTCAAGAAACTGACGACAAACTGACCAGTCCACTGTATCAAAAAGTACTGTATTTTCATCTAAAAGCAGATAAGAGTTATAGGAAACACCACGTGGAATGGGATGAATGTTTTCAAAGAGAGCAAGGCGGCGATCATTACCACCAACCCAATAAAGGTCCTCATCAATTTTTCTAACACAATACATAGATTTAATCCTCCTTTACGCTAAAAATATATTATTGGGAGCAAATGATTCTTAGGTTCAGGTGGAGTTTGCTATAGACAAATACTTATCTCCATCTGAACCTTATTAACAGTATTCTTAGTGTCTTTAGCACTTAGAATACGTTATCCTTTAGGAGAAGAACTTATCCAGGCGCGTAGCAGTGCTTATCTCCCACTTTGATAGAAAAGCAGAGAACCAAAATTTTTAATTTTGTGTGAATCGCTTTCACAGAGTGCGATGGGAGTATTAGCAATGGTAGTGTTCGGATAAATGTCACACTTCTATAAACATATTTTTTTCTTCACCACAAAGAGGACAAGTCCACTCTGCAGGCAATTCTTCAAAAAGTGTGCCTGGAAGTGCTTCTCCTTCCCTATCACCTACTCCAGGGTCATATTCATAACCGCACCCGTTGCAGACATAATGTCTCCAAGTCGGAACAACTTTCTTTGGAATGGCTCTCTTCATCTTTTTCATTGGTAGTGCCTGTTTTTTCGGTTGTCCATTGTCTAAAGCAGCAGTGAACAATGGTAATATTTCCATCAGATCACCAACTATACCATAGTCTGCATTCTTGAAAATTTTAGCATTAGGATCAATGTTTATGGCAACAATTGTAGCAGCATCTTTTATACCTTTCAAATGCTGGCCCGCCCCTGAAATACCACAGGCAATGTAAAGATTTCCATTGAATTTTTGACCCGACATACCAACATAACGATCTAAAGGTAAATATTTAAGTGTTTCAGCTACGGGGCGCGAGGAACCCACAGCAGCACCAGCTTGAACCGCTAAATTTTCTATAAGCTTCATATTTTCTTTTTTTCCTATACCCAAGCCTGCACTAACTACCCTTTCAGCCTTGCTGATAGGGGTATCCAAAGCTATTCCAACTGTGAAATCATAGCCATCTGCCTTAAGAGCTTTTACAAGAGCATCAACTTTTTCTTCAGAAGTTTCTTTTTTAAAAATCACTTTCTTACGATAACCTGTGGCAGGTTCATTCTGAGAAACTTTATCTACCCGCTGAGTCTTTGGCATCTTACCAATAATGTGAGAAGATATAACCACACGCTGGATTTCATTAGTTCCCTCATATATTGTACAAATCTTAGCATCTCTGTAAGCACGCTCAACTTCCATACCTTTCAGATAACCGCTTCCACCAAATATTTGAAGAGCATCGCTTACAATCTCAAGACAAACATCTGAGGCATATTGTTTTGCCATAGCTGCCTCCATACTGTAATGCTCATGATTTTCTTTCATCTCTGCTGCGCTGTAAACAAGTAACCTGGCTGCCCTAAGCTTTGTGGCCATATCAGCCAACTTAAATGCTATAATCTGCTGCCGGCAGATAGGTTTGCCAAATTGGATTCTTTCTTTTGAATACTCCAGTGCATGCTCATAAGCCCCCTGTGCAATGCCAAGAGCCTGAGCTGCAATGCCAATACGACCACCATCCAATGTGGACATGGCAATCTTAAAACCATCCCCCTCGTTACCTAATAGATTTTCCTTAGGGACTTTCACGTCGTTGAAAATCAACTCTGCAGTGGCAGAAGAACGAATGCCCATCTTGTCATAATGTTTTCCGAAACTAAAGCCTTCCCATCCCTTCTCCACAATAAATGCACTGATACCACCAGTACCTATATTGGGTGTAGTAACTGCAAAAACAACGTAAATATCAGCCTCTCCTCCGTTGGTGATAAAAATCTTTTCACCATTTAAAATATAATAATCACCTTCTAGAACAGCAGTACTCTCCGTGCCTCCGGCGTCACTACCGGCATTTTCCTCTGTAAGACCAAATGCACCAAGTTTTTCTCCCTTTGCCATGGGAACTAAATATTTCTGCTTCTGCTCATCAGTTCCGTAGGCAGCAATTGGATATGTCCCCAAAGATGTGTGGGCAGAAAGAATTACGCCTGTACCACCGTCCACTCTTGATAATTCCTCAACAGCAATGGCATAGGTGATTATACCCAAATCAGCCCCGCCATACTCTTTGGGATATGGAATCCCCATCATTCCCATGGCAGTCAATTTATGAACAGCCTCCGAGGGAAATTTATTCTCCTGATCCAACATAAATGCAATAGGTTTAACTTCCTCTTCAGCAAATTGTCTGATTTTTTTCCTGAAATTTTCGTGTTGTAACTTAGTCTTAAAAAGCATATATTTTCCTCCTAATTAATTAATATATTTTACACTATAAACCATATTTTTAAATATATTTATTTAATGTATATATTAACCTCATAAATTTATTATATCTTTCAAAAGTTTTCATTAGAACCTTAAAAAGTTTTACAACAAATTTAGGAGTATTATAATATAGTAACGTTTTAGTCTTAGGATAAAAATTATGCTTAAACCCTACATCAATTTTCTGATGTTCTTATTTTGATACCACAAAACACTTGTTAAAAATCCCAATATACCTGTACACAAAAACATAACTGCCATCCCACTTCCTGCACCTGTACCTACAATTTTTCGTAATAATAATGCACACTTATTATCTGAAAGCATAAATGGTTCAAATATATAATCAGCTGAAGCTCCACCTAATAATATGGCAATAGGTATAGTACAATATTGAACAGCATTTCTTACAGCAAATACTCTACCTTGCATTTCTGTAGGAATTATATTATACATAATGACATTTTGCCCTGCATTAATAAATGGCATGGGTATACTGGCTGCAATTGCAGCTAAGCACCAAATATAACTATTTTGACCCAATCCCATTAATAAATCCCCAAAAGCAAATGAAAATGCCGCCGAAAAATACATTAATTTCAAATTATCATTGGGCAGCTTTACAAATGAAACAATCAAGCCTCCTACGATTCCTCCTATACCAAGTACGCCACTAACAATTCCAAGTACATTGTCATTACCGCCACTTCGTGCTAATATCATAGGAGATAAAATATTTTCATATGTTAAATGTGAAAATAAGTTCATAGATGCCATACTCATAAAAATGTACCATATTCCTTTATGTTTAAGGATAAATTCTACTCCCTCTTTACAAGCATAAAAAATATTATAATTATTATTCATTTTTTTCTCTAATTGTTCTGGAATAGAAATGCAAAATAGTAAAACAACAAATGCGAAAACAAAAGTAGCCAAATCAATAAGAATTATACTTGGCAGTCCCCAAAAAGAACTTATAAATGCTGCAAGCATTGGAGCAACTATAGTGATTAAAGAATTGGCAAATGAATTCATACCACTTGCTTTTGAATACTTATCTTTTGGAACCATAATTCCAATTGCTACTGTTAATGATGGTGATTGAAAAGCATTCACAAATCCATTAATGCTATTTATAATATAAATATAATTAATTTTTAATTTTCCCGTAAAAAGCAATACCCAAACAATCGTAGAACATATAGTTGCTATGGAATCTGACCACAGCATAATCTTTTTCTTCTTATGATTGTCGATAAATACTCCTGCAAAAACACTGACAATGACGTATGGTAAGTATGAAAAAAATGTCATTAAAGACACTGACATTACAGAACTGGTTTGCTTATATGCCCATATAAGCAAAGCAAAACTAGTCATAGAGGTTCCTAGTTGTGATACTGATTGGCTTAGCCAAAATAATATGAAATTTCTAAACTTATTATCTATCATTGGTTTTCTCCTTATAAGTTATTCTAGATAATTTATAAGTACAAAATCCAATGTGGACGATTTTATGCAGCGTAACTATTTATCTCTATACAAGTTTCGTCCAATATTAGATCTTGTACAGAGATAATCATCTAAATTAATTACCAAATGACATAACATATCGTCACCTCTCTATCGTAAAATTGTGAGTAGATTTTGTTATTACACAAATCCGATTATATTCCCATCAGACTAATTTAAAGAATAAATTATATCTCCCATGATTTCTGCCTCAATTTTATCATGGGTTACTAATATAACAGTTCTACCTGTTTCTCTCTGGTGAACTAAAAATTTTTTTATTATGCTTTTCTTTAGCCTCTCGTCCAGACCCTTAAAAGGCTCATCCATTAAAATTAGATTGCTTTTATATGCAGCAGCCCTTGCAAAAGCAACCCTTCTTTTCATTCCCCCGCTTAATTTATCAGGGAGCTTATCTTTATATTCCAACAGTTCCACCATATCCAAAAATCCATTTGCAGTTATATCCATATTTATCTTACTCATAGTAGACTTTAATACAAATGCAACATTTTCATACACTGTAAGGTGTGGAATAAGTCTATCTTCTTGAAACACATAAGATATATTCTTGCTTTTTAAAATAACTTCTCCACTATAATTTGTTTCAATACCACTTATAATATTCAAAAGTGTAGTTTTTCCACAGCCCGACGGCCCCAGAACAGCTGTAATTTTGCCCATTATAAAATTCATACTTAAATCAGAAAAAATTGGGGTTCCTTCATAGGACTTATTCAGATTTTTAATTATTACCTCATAATTATGTTCATATTCTGTTACCATATTTCTGTCACCTTTACCTATAAATTATTTTGCTTCAAGACATCTTTTAGGCTCCATCTTCCAGTACCTTAATTGTGAACTGTGAATCGTGAATTGTACATTACTTTAGTAACTATTTCTGCAAATAATACCTAAATACTCTCTCAAATATAAAGCTTAAAATAACCACCACAATAGTCCATGCAAATAATTCTGCTGTTTCCAGAGTTGTTTTAGCATTTAAGAGATTTAATCCTATAGAATACCTTGGAACACTCAATACTTCTGAGGCCACTGAGACCTTCCATCCGATTCCCATACACATAAGTATTCCAGATACAATATAGTTTTTTATACAAGGTAAATATATATCTTTCAATATATATTTACCTTGTACTTTATACACATTAGCCATTTGTATCAGGCTTCTATCTACACTACGTATTCCCTGAAGCACATTAGTATATATTATTGGAAAACATATGAGTATAGCTGTAAAAATAACCACATTGGATGAATTAAACCATACTAGGGCTATAATAATTATAGATACCACCGGAGTAGCTTTTACAGTGACTACCATAGGTTCTAAAAACTCCTCTATAAATTTATTAAGCCCTGCAATTAACCCTAGTAAGATGCCTATAAATACAGACAATAAAATTCCAACAATTACCCTGGCTATACTACTAAAAACACTTTTCCAAAAATAAAGTTCTCCCATAAGAGTTACAAGGGACTTGAATACTTTAAAGGGAGAAGGTAAAAAAAGCTCTTCATTTATAAGAAGAGAACATATCTCCCAGATGAATAGCCAGAATACTAATATGGCTATTCTTTTAATTATTCGTCTTTCCATTGTAATAGAAATTTTCATCTGGTATTTTTCCCCCAATAGATTTTGCATCATTCTCCTTTAAAATTTCATAAAACTTTTCCAGAGAAGATTTACCTTCTTTAGCACTAATAAAAACTATATTACACTTTGGAATTGCCTCTTCTGCTACTTTAGCTTTAGGAATTATACCATACTTTTCTATAAGCTTTCCTGCCTCTACTTTATTACTATTTACAAAATCTACAGATTGTTTATACTTATTCAAGAAATTATCCAAATCTTGAGACCTGCTGTCTATAAAAGATTTTCTAAATACTAAAGTCCCCATTATCAGCTTACTCTGTCCCTGGGATGCCTTATCCCATTCTTTTGTCAAATCTATAGGTATTTGTAAGTCACTGTCTTTCATTTTGGTAGTAGTTACAAAAGGTTCTGGCAGTACTGCCAAATTAACTTTTTTAGCCGCTACTGCTGCAGCCAGGTCATTATGAGTCATTTTATAATCCACTGTTACATCCTTATCAGGATCTAATCCATTTTTCTTTAATATGTAGTTTAATACAAATTCAGGGGTGGAACCCTTTCCACTGGAATAAATAGTTTTACCCTTTAAATCCTTTATATCTTTTACCGTATTTCCATTTTCCACAATATATAAAATACCTAAAGTATTTATACCTACTAACTTAACTTGTCCTTTTGTCTTATTATACAATATTGATGCTAAGTTAGAGGGAATAGCGGCACCATCTAATTGTCCATTTACAATTTTGGATACTATTTCATCTGGAGAATCATATACAGTAATGTCATAGTTAGTTTTATCCTCCATAAGCTTTGCCATACCCATGCCGGTAGGTCCTTTCAACGCTGCTATTTTAATCTTTTCCTTTTTACTTTCACTAGTGCTCGAATTATTAGAACAACTAGTAACAAACAAAATAGAAATTGCAAATATTAATACTGATATTACCATACTCATTTTTCTTTTCATAAAAATACCTCCCCTATAAAATAATTAATTTAAATTATACACTATTAATTGGCTATTTTATAGATTAGTCAGTAGAATAATTACAACATAATCCCGTTTTCTAAAAAGCAGCTCAAATGCTTCACACTCAAACTGCTTTATCAATTATTACATACTTGCCATTCTCCTGCATTCATCAGCACAAATTCTACAAGTTTCTGCACAAGCTTGACAATGCTGCTCTTTAAACATATCACATTCTAAAGCACACCTATCACAAATAGCAGCACAAAGATTACATATATCCTTTACATTTCCGCTTTCTCTAGACATATAACATACTGCTGTTGAACAAATTTCAGCACAGTCCTGAAGAGTCTTTATACAATTCATTCTTGCTTTTACATCAGCTTCTTGTAAACAAAGATTAAAGCACTCCTCACATATTTGAGCACATTTTGCACATACATCTATACATACTTGATCTGCATGTCCTCTTGACAGAAGTGATACTGCTGGCATATTCATCGTTACTGGCATAATTTTTTCCTCCTAAAATAATATTACTACTACAAAATTATATTATCTCCTTTATGGTATGAATTATTATAATAATTCAACCACGGAAACAACTTAAAGAATATAATGTTGTTGCCGTGGTTGTGTAGTGAATATCACTTTCTCTTTATTCTATGCTTTTGGGGTCTTATAGTAATATCTGTTATGGCTATACTGGAATCCTGCAGTAATATTGATTTTACTACATCCGCTACAGTTTCAGAACTTATATAAAAGTCACTTTCACTATCATCCTCACAAAAATTTGCATTTCTATAAAAATTACTCTTTGTCATATCTGGATGAATGGAAACTACCCTAACTCCAGTTTTTCTAACTTCTGAAAAAAGACTTTCAGAAAAATGAGTTAGTCCTGCTTTTGTGGCAGAATAAGCACAGCCATAGGTACTTATATACTTTGCAGTAACTGAGGATATGTTTATAATCATACCCTTATTTTTCTTTAAATCTCTTAGAAGTATATTGCAAAGTACCATAGGTATTTCCAGATTAGTTGAAACCATTAAATGTATTTTTTTAGGATTCAATTCTTCATGAGGACCAAAATATCCTACTCCTGCATTATTCACTAATAAATGTACCTGCTCTTCCCTTTTAATTTTGTCTACTTTTTTAAAAAGTACATCTATATCTGTAATATCACAAATTTCTTCAACAAAATTATTATCATAAAGGTTCACTTTAGAAAAATCTCTGCCAAAGCCATAGACTTTGTAGTTCATTTGTAAAAGTCTTTTTGAAATTTCAAGCCCTATTCCCGAAGAGGCACCTGTTACAATTGCAGTCTTCATATTTCACCTTCTTACGTATTAAGCTATTGCACAAATATCTTTTTTTCTTCAACATGATCACATATCATATTATATATAAATTCTACCATAGACTGATGGTGTTCTAGCGAATAAGTGCATACCCCATTTATGGTCTTAAAGGGATATGACAGTAAAACAGACCGCGGATTATTTTTTACCATTCTTTTTAAATAATCCTTTGCAATTCTAAATACCCCGATACTCACATCTTCAATATTACTTTTTGAAATAACTTTAAAAGTATCTTCTACACACTTTTTATATTGCTCCTCCCAGCTGTGTATATAAAGAATAGGATCAAAACAAATCCTTACTTTCCATCCTTTATCCAGGGCATCTTTTACACTATTTAATCTAGAACTTAAACTTGGAGTATTTGCTTCATATTTTCTGGCAATCTCTTCCGGAGAAAGAGTCCATGCTAGTATAACATTATCCTGTGGCACTATATCTTCTATGCTTTTAAAATTGCAACTTTTAGTTCTAATTTCTATTTTTAAATGAGGATAAAGAGATGCAAATTCTATCCACTTTCTAGTAAAACCCGTTATATTTTCAAAAGCTAAAAGATCTGTATCATAGGATATACAAAGATATACAGGATGCTTTTTTAAAATATGTTGTAAATTATAAAAAATATCATTTAAATTAACAAATATCACTATATTAGCAGAGGAATACATACCCTGAAGATAACAATATTCACAATTATAAAGACAATTCATCATAGAAGAGGTATAATAAAAATGTTCATTTCCAAAGCTTTCACACACATCAGCTCCTTTATAAATTAGATTTCCATCCTTACAGGCTAATATGAGTTTTGGACTCTTCTTTTGGAGTACGAAATTCTGATTATGTCTTGAAAATACATCCTTATAGTGACGTATTTTTATTATACTAGAATTTTTAAAGTTAGATAATATATGCTTGGTATTCTCATTTTCAATGGCCCTTTCTTCCACATAAATATGGGAAAAACTACATGAATTGCAGCTGCCATACAAGTCTTTCAAAATACATCTTCCTTTCACCTTTAGTTTTACAGCAAATTTGAGTAAAAGGCTCAAGAGCCAGTATTAAATTATCATTCCTCAGCTTATATCCTTTTGCCAGTGCTTTAAACTTATGCTGCATAGAAACAGATAAATTTAAATTAGTTATTATCTCATTTATATAATCCATATCCTTCTCATCAAGTATATCAAAAGGCTTTGCATACTGATGGCAAATGTCCAGTATCCACCTGCATATTTCCTCTGAATTTCCATAAATTAAATCTGTAACCTGGGATGCAGTTAAACTATTGCTATTTAAATAATCAGATACTACTTTCAAACAATGTATTCTATGGGGAGGTATAAACATAGATACTGCCTGGAAAAAAGCAGCCCCTTCCATATCTACAAAATGTCCCTGTATATTCTTAAAATCATGCTCTTTAACTATTTTAGGGAAACTCTCCAAATGCCCTTCTCTAAAAGGATGCTTAAAAACCATGTCAGGGTAAAAATCCTTATCTGATGTATTTTCAGTTATTTTATTACAAAGCACTGCTGTGCCAATTTCAACGGATTTATATTTACTACCGCATATACCTATGTTTATAAAAGTATCATAAGCATTAGCTTCAAACTTATCAATAACATGTATACATGAACAAGCTGTGTTTATAGCTCCACCCTTTGTTATGACAAGAACAATTTCTTCATTTTTAAAAACTTGAACTTTATTTATAGAACTATATTTTTTTAAAGCAAAGCCATCTATAAATGGCTTTGCTTCACAATATAATGCTGTTACTATGAAAACCATATTTTCCTTTTATCCTCCCATTGTAATTTCATTTGTATTGTAAATTTACATGTTTCCAAATAATTATACCTTAAATATACAATATGGGTAAAGAAATTATATCCAGCACTTCTATAACACTACTTGATTCCTCTATATAGGTATCTTTTGATTTTAAAGTTCCAATCTTTATACACTTCATTGTATTCTTTTTTTACCATTTCTAAAAATTCATCTAACACTCCCAATTTATTTAATCCTTTCATAAGGTGCCTCGGGTAGCTGCCGCATCTAGAGTAATTATTTCTGGGATCTATAACTTTTATAGAAAAATCACTGCTTAAATATAAATCCTTACACCGTATATCCAGTTTATTAAAATTAAGTTTTTCAAATTCCATAATTAATTTAATGATTTCGCCACATATCTGTTTATTTATGCCACTTTTTTTAATGTAATGATCAAGTCTCTTTCCACTTGCATAATCTCTTACAATATAATAGGGTCCATGGAAATATACTTTAGGAAAATATCTACTTCCCACAGTTTTCTTCAATAGGTCGTACTCATTTTTACAAATATTTTTGTTCTTAAATATTTTAATCACTTTATTATCTTCCAGTAAATATACTATGCCGTTATGTCCGCACCCCAAAAAGTTCCCTTTTCTTAACATACTTTCAGCTATTTCGTCAAGTTCTATATAATATCCATCCCTCCTGCTCATAACCTATACCTTTCCATATTACTGTTACTATTATTGTATGAAAGTTCCTATGCTAATTTGATAAGGTATCTGAAAATAAATAACAAGTGAAGGATGGTAAGATTATTTTACATAAGACAAGGAAGCAGGTTCCTTTGATAGTGGTGCTATCATAGGGTTCTGCTGACGCAGCATTATGTAAAATAGGCTGCCATACTGGCTAGTTATTTATTTGAAGATGCCTAAGTATCTGAAAATAAATAACAAGTGAAGGACGTCCCCTTTTTAAATAAAAACAAAACTGCATTATTACAGCTTTGTTTTTCTGAATTACATGACCTTTTTACTTTTCTCCCCGGATACTATATCTTCCACTGGACATATATTTAAACATAGATGACATCCTACACATTTATTTTTTAATAATGAAGGTTTCCTATTTTCGTAGTCCCATTTTATAGCCTGATGGCCTCCATCATAACAGGATATATAGCACCTGCCGCAGCCTACACAGTTGTAATTTCTAAATTCAGGATGCACTATATAACTTCTGTCTAACTCTTCTGCAGAAACCACATTTTTAAGTGCAAATCCAACTAAGTCCTTCAATGCGTCAAAACCCTTTTCTTCCATATAATAGGACAGCCCACTAATTAGATCCTTTATTATTCTATATCCGTACTGCATAATTGCAGTAGTAACCTGAATATTAGAAGCACCTAAAAGTATAAACTCTACTGCATCTTCCCAGGTTTCTATTCCACCCATACCACTTATAGGAATGCCCTTTAACTCAGGACTTTTAGCTAAATCCTGTATAAACCTAAGAGCTATAGGCTTTATAGCTTTCCCTGAATATCCAGATACTGAGGATTTTCCCCCTATTATAGGATAAGGGGAAAATTTATTTAAATCTATCCTGGTTATACTCTTTATGGTATTAATAGCAGCTATTCCATCGGCCCCTCCACGTATAGAAGCAGCTGCAGGTACCACCATATCCGAAAGATTGGGTGTCATCTTGGCAAGTATAGGTAAGGAACTTCCCTTTCTCACTGCCCTACAATAATTTTCCACAAGTTCAGGGCTCTGCCCTACATCCGCTCCCATAGACTGTGAAGACATTTGGGGACAGGAAAAATTGCATTCAATTATATCTGCTCCTATTTGGGTAACCATCTCTGCTAATTTAGCCCACTCCTCTTCAGTTTCTCCCATAATGGATGCAACCAAAACTTTTTGGGGATATTTTTCTTTCAATTTTCTCATATGCTCCAAATTTTCTTCTAAAGGATGATCTGAAATTTGCTCTAAATTTCTAAAACCTACAAAAGATACATTTTCCTTACCTATTACATCAAATCTTGGAGATACTTCATTTGGAACATAAAATCCGATAGTTTTAAATACTACACCTGCCCATCCCATATCCAGTGCCTTGGAACACATCTCAAAATTATTACCTACTACAGAGGAGGATAAGAAAAATGGATTTTCACATTCTATACCAAAAAATTCTATTGAAAGATTTTTCATTTATTTAACCTCCTGTTCTAAATGCTTTTTTATATCAAGTGATTCTTAGGTTCAGGTGGAGTTTGCTCATGAGGGATACTTTTCTCCATCTGAACCTTATTAACAGTATTCTTAGTGTCTTCAGCACTTAGAATACGTTATCCTTTAGGGGAAGAACTTATCCAGAGGCGTAGCAGTGCTTATCTCCCACTTTGAAGAAGATGGGGGGTTAGCAATGGTAGCCTTCGGATAAAAATTCATGTATCATCTTTATTTTTATAGGTCTGTCAATTTTGCCTCTTATACAATTTCTCTGACAGTACATCTTATTATTACAGGCCAGACCACACTCTCCTGCCCTATTTAAGTCTTCCATGGTTTTATAGTAAGCTCCCTTGTAATTTTTAAACCTTAAAGACATTATAATATCTGATGGAGCCTTTTTACCTGGACATGCTTTACTACAGGGTGGATCATAGCATAAAAGGCATCTTGTTACTTCTTCTATTATCTGTTTGAATTTTATCTTATCTTCCATTTAAAAGCCTCCCATCTAATTTAAACTCTAGATTATTTTCTCCTTTTCCTCTTTAAGAATTTTCCCCAGCCAGGTTCTCCTAAGAACTCTCCATCTTTAAATACTAATTTTCCCCTTGAAAAAGTCATAACCGGGTATCCTTTCAACTTTACCCCTTCCCATATGGTATGATCCACATCTGAATGCATATTTTCCTTAGAAATAGTGAAGTCTTTATGGGGATCATATACAACAATATCCGCATCTGAGCCTACTGTAATGCTGCCTTTTTCAGGAAAACACCCATATATTCTAGCAGGATTTGTAGAACACACTTCTACCACTTTATTGAAAGAAAGCCTTCCTTTATTGGCTTCACTTAACATATAGGGATACATATTTTCTATACCCATGCACCCATTTGGTATTTTGGTGAAATCATCCTTACCCCAATCCTTTTCATGAGTTTGAAATGGACAATGATCTGTAGCTATAGTTGCAATATCTCCAGTTTTTATGCCCTGCCATAAAGCATCTTGACTTTCTTTTCCTTTTATTGGTGGAGAGCATACAAAATTTCTTCCGTCTTCCCTTTTATAAACCTGATTAGTAAAATATAAATATTGAGGACAAGTTTCTGCATATATCTCATATCCTTCATCTCTAGCCTTCTTAACTTCTTCCATTCCCTCTTTATTTGCAAGATGAACTATATATAAAGGGGCATTTAGCGCCTTAGCCCAGTGTATGGCTCTTTTATCCGCTTCTGCCTCTACAAATTCCGGTCTTGAAAGGTAATGATACCACGGAGAAGTTTTTCCTTCTTTTAAAAATTGCTCTGTCCTTATATCTATTAAATCTGGATTTTCTGCATGAACTGCTATAATGGCACCTACCTCCTTGGATTTTTCAAGTACCTGACATAGTACTCCATCATTTGCCATTAATCCTTCCTTTTTATACACCATAAATACTTTAAAACTAGGTATTCCATACTCTACGCAAGCTTTAAATTCATCTAAAATTTCTGGTCTCAAATCTGACACAACTACATGGAAAGCATAATCCACACAAGCTACAGGTTCACATAATTTATTCCTCTCCTGGGCAGTTTGAATTAGTCCATGCCCCTTTTGTTGAAGGGCAAAATCAAAAACTGTAGTTGTTCCGCCGCAGGCAGCAGCTCTTGTACCCCCTTCATAGCCATCTGCAGATACTGTTCCTCCAAAGGGCATTTCAAGATGGGTATGGGCATCTATGGCACCTGGAAGTACATATTTACCTTCTGCATCAATTACTTTTGCACTTTTATTTTCAAGCTGGCCAGCTATAGCTGCAATCTTTCCATTTTTTATACCTATATCTGCTTTATAGGTATCTGACGCCGTTATTATAATACCATTTTTTATAATTGTATCCATTATTTATCACCTCATAAAATAATCTAAAGGGGAAAAGGCTATTAACCATTCCCCAAATTATTTGTTATCTATTCATTTACAAGTTCTCCAATAGGCTCTGGTTTTTTAGAAGAAGCACTCAATAAATAGTACACTACAAAAGATAATGCAAAACCTACAAACCATGCATAATTAGCCAATCCACTTAAACTTGGAATTATTTTTCCTATAAGGGCTGCAAATATACCTACAGCTAGTGAAATAACAGCCTTTATGTTAAAGCCTTTATTATAGGTATACTCCCCTTTTGTGAGATAAAGATCTTTAAGATTCAATTTTTTCTTTTTAATAATCCAATAATCACAAATAATTATAGCTGCTACCGGTCCCAAAATTCCAGAATAAGTACCAAGCCATGCGAATATATATCCGCTAGGATCAGCCAACAGCTTCCATGGCATTATAAGTATGCCGATAATACCTGTAATAAGACTTCCCATTTTAAAACTTATGTGTTTAGGTGCTATGTTTGAAAAATCATTTGCCGGTGAAACAATATTTGCAGCTATATTAACAGAAAGAGAAGCTACCACTATTCCAAAAAATCCAACTAATAATGCTATAGGATTAGTAAATTTAGCTATTATATCTACTGGATCCCACATAGCTTTGCCATATACAACTACAGTAGCAGAAGTTATTATTATACCCATTGCAGAAAATACAGTCATAGTTATAGGAAGACCTAAAGACTGACCTACCACTTGCTCTTTTTGTCCTTTTGAAAACCTTGTAAAATCAGGTATGTTTAGTGAAAGAGTTGCCCAAAATCCTACCATACTGGTAAGTGCTGCTGGAAATACCTTCATAAGATCACCCATAGTTTTAAGCTTACTTTCCTCGCTTAAAAGAGGACCAAAACCATGCGCAGAACTCACTGCCCAAATTACCAAAAATACAGCTAAAACTATTACTGCCGGTGCAGCCCAATTTTCAAATTTCTTAAGCTGTTCCATTCCCTTGAATATAATAAACATCTGTATACCCCAGAATATCATAAATGTTATAGCTGCAGGCAAACTTAATCCCGCTATTTGAAAACTTCCACCCATAGTTTTCCACCCCGGAATTACAGCGGCAAATAATACATTTAATGCACTTCCGCCTATATAAGTATTAATTCCGAACCATCCACAGGCTACAACAGCTCTAAGTATTGCAGGTATATTGGCGCCAAACACTCCAAAAGCCGCCCTTGAAAAAACCGGAAAATTTATTCCATATTTAGTTCCAGGATGAGCATTTAATAAAATAGGTATTAAAACTATAAGATTTCCAAGAGTAATAGTAAATAAAGCCTGCTTCCAATTCATTCCTAGTGATATTAAACTCCCTGCCAGCATATAGGTAGGTATGCAGTGAGCCATTCCAATCCAAAGGGCAGTAAAATTGTAAGTATTCCAGGTTCTTTCTTTAACAGGTACAGGGGCATTATCATCATTGTATAGTTTACTTTCTGTGACACTTGCATCTGACTTATCTAATTCATATATTTCTTTTTCTCTGAGTTGTTCCATAATAATCCCTTCTTTCTTTTAATAAATGAATAAATGAATACATTGTTTTACATCTTATCCACGTCTAATATAGTCTGAATCAATACATTGGTACCTTTTACACAGTTATCAAGAGGAGTCTTTTCTATTTCACAATGGCTGTGTCCACCAACACTTGGGACAAATATCATAGTTACAGGCAGCATATCCGCTGCAAACTGAGCATCATGTCCGGGACCGCTGTACATTCTCATATTGGAATATCCATAAAGATTTGCATTTTTTTCAACCAAATTTACTAGGTCTTTATTAAAGCTGACAGTTTTACGTGCCCACAATTCCTGGAAGCTGACTTTGCAGCCTGCAAGTTCTTCAGGAATGCTTCTGATAATTTCAACTACTTGTTCTACTACTTTTGGCTCTTGATGCCTTGCATCTAAAGTAAACTTAACATGTTCTGGTATAATTGTGTGTACATTGGGCGAGCAGTTAATTCTGCCAGTAGTATAAACTAACTTGTCATCAAATTTGTCAAGTTCTCTATGAAGATACAAAATGGCCTCAGAAGCAGCTAAAAGGGCATCCTTTCTCATTTTTTGTGGAACAGTTCCTGCATGTCCAGCCTGACCTGTAAATTCAAATTCATAATTAACCATTCCAACAACACCTTCTACAACACCAATATCCTTTTTTGCAGACTCAAGTACTGGTCCTTGTTCAATGTGCAGCTCAAGAAGAGCTTTATAATCCTTGGGATTTATCCTATTTTTTTCATCACCCTTATACCCACTTGCATCTAAAGCTTCTCCAAAGGTTATACCTTCTATATCTTTTGATGCCAGCATTTTTGCCTTATCAAACTTACCAGTGACAACACCTGATGACATCATGGCAGGGTCAAAACGTGCCCCTTCTTCATTAGTCCAGATCATAACTGTAATTGGATGACGATGTGGAATATTTTCTGTAACTATAGTTTCAGCTGCTTCCATTGCAGTCAATACACCTAAAATTCCATCATAATTTCCGCCCTGTACTACTGAATCACAATGGGAGCCCATTGCAATATGCGGAAGATCTTCTGACCCCTTGAAAGTAGCATACATATTCCCCATATCATCTGTTACAATTTCTGCACCTAGTGCTTTCATTCTTTTTGAAAATTCCCCTCTTGCCTGAAGGGCTGCCTCTGATAGGGATAACCTTGTTATACCGCCGTTTCCAGTATCACCAAACTTACTGAAAGTGGCAATTTTATCTTCCATCCTTTCTGTGTTACAAATGATTTTTCTCATTTCTTCTACTTCTTCCATAAATAAATCTCCTTTACAAATTCACTAAATTGGTTTAGAATATAACACGCGATTAGTTTTAATTTATTGGTGTCTTTATATATATTTTAAAAGGCACTTATTTTTTTAATTTTCTTTATTTTTTGATATACTCATCTACAAAATCCAATACTTTATCTAAAATATCCATTGCCTCTTCCAGTTCTTCCTTTTTAATAATAAGTGGAGGGGCTACCATTATACAGTTTTCATGAGAATAGGTTGAAAACCCTCTTTCCTTTAACATTCCCACAATTTTAGGCATTATCCCTTCAGTATCCTTTCCATAAGGCACTAATGCTTCTCTTGTACTTTTATCTTTAACCAATTCTACTGCGGAAAATAGACCTATATATCTAACATCTCCTACACTTGCATGTTTTTGTTTTATGTCTTCCAGTTTTTGTCCTAAAATAACACCCATCTTTTTAGAATTTTCTATTAAGTTTTCTTCTTCATACACTTCTATGGTTGCACATCCTGCAGCACATCCCAGTGGATGGGCATTATAAGTAAGTCCACACATAAGCACATTATCATCAAAATACTCACCTATCTTTTTGCTTACAATAACTCCTCCCATAGGCACATATCCGCAGGTAATACCTTTTGCAAAAGTAATAATATCTGGCTCTACATTCCAGTTATTGCAGGCAAACCATTCTCCAGTTCTGCCCCATCCAGCCATAACTTCATCGCACACCATGATTATTCCAAATTCATCGCATAACTTTCTTATACCTTGAAGATATCCCTTAGGTGGAATAATTACACCATTACTTCCTGTTACAGTTTCCAAGAAAATAGCCGCCACAGTTTCAGTTCCCTCATAAATTAATTGCTCTCTTAATTTTTCAAGATAAAATTCACATGCTTTCTCTTCACTTTCAAATCTTATACTTTCTCTGTAAATATAGGGATCAAAAAATTTAACAAATCCCGGTATACCTGGTTCACAGGTATATCTTCTTGGTTCTCCTGTTAAGTTTGCAGCTCCAAAGCTTGCCCCATGATAAGAACGATATCTGGAAAATACTTTAAACCTTCCTGTTACCATTTTAGCTATTTTTATAGCATTTTCATTGGAATCTGCCCCGCCTAACGTAAAAAATACTTTTCCCATATTTTTAGGAGCTTTTTCTATAACCTTAGCTGCCAATTTGGACCTTACATCAACTGCATATCCAGGGCCCATAAAAGGCATCTTATCTGCCTGCTCTTTTATAGCATTTATTACTTTCTTATTTCCATGTCCTATATTTAAATTTACAAGCTGTGAAGACATATCAAAATACTTTTTACCTGTACTATCCCAAAAGTAAATTCCTTCAGCTTTTGTGATCACAAGTGGATCTAATTTTTTTTGTGCGCTCCATGAATGTAAATTATACTTTTTATCATATTCTTTTATTTTATTACTTTCTAAACCCAATTCCTCATTTTCCAAAATTTCCATTTCTACTCCCCCTAATATATGAATACATTTTTAAAAACAAACTTTTTTTTGAGCATGCCTTAGTATATTGTCTTATATATTTCTATAAGCTGTTCTACTTCAGGTCTTCTCGGATTAAGCGCCGTAGTCTTGCTCTCCATGGCATCTTTAGCCATTTTCTCAAAATTGTTTTTATCTACTCCCACTTCTTTTAAACTTGTTGGCAGTCCTGTTTCTAAAAATAGATTTTTTATAGATCCTATAGCTGTGTAGCTAGCTTCTCTTATAGATTTGCCCTCTATATTCTCCCCCATAGCCTCTGCCACAACTTTAAATTTTTCTGAACATGCGGCCCTGTTAAATTTCATTACTTCCGGAAGAAGCAGTGCGTTTGCAAGACCATGAGGAACTTTATAATAGGCTCCAAGGGGCCTGGACATAGAATGGACAAGTGCCGTAGATGAATTACTAAAAGCAAGACCTGCATACATTTGGGCAAGTAACATGTTACCTCTAGCCTCCATATCATCTTCTTTTAAAATTGCTTTTACTAAATTACCAGTAATAAGTTCTATGGCCTTTATTGCATACATGTCAGATATAGGCTGGGCAGCTTTAGATATGTATGCTTCTATGGCGTGAGTAAATGCATCCATGCCTGTGGCTGCAGTAACACTTTGGGGCATCATTTTAGTAAGCTTTGGATCTAAAATGGCTACCTTAGGTATAAGAAAATCGCTGGCAATCAACATCTTAATTTTTCTCTCTGTATCTGTTATTATGGAGTATTTACTAACCTCACTGCCAGTACCTGCAGTAGTAGGTACCGCTACTATAGGAATTCCATCAGCCTCTGGAGTCTTTTTTTCGTAATCTAAAATATCTCCTCCATTGGTAGTTACTGCACTTATGGCTTTGGAAGCATCTAGTGCACTTCCTCCTCCTAATGCTACTATTACATCTACATTTTCTTCTTTGGCAGTTTGTACCCCAGCCCTCACTGTATTCACACTGGGGTCAGATTCTACCTTATCAAATATTACATAGTTTAAACTTACCTGTTTTAAACTATCCAGGACTTTATCCAAAGCCCCTGTTTTCTTAGATGAATTTTTTCCTGTAATTATCATAGCCTTTTTGCCTAGTTTTACAGATTTAGCTCCAACTAAGTTTACTGCGTCCTCACCATAAATTATATCTCTAGGACATTGAAATATAGAATAACTCATAAAAACACCTCAGCTCATTTAAAATTCATTAATTTATCCTACTCTTTTTTAACAATATATTAAATATCATGCATATAACTTACCATATCTAAAAATATAATCATATATCCACAGCGTACAAATATACCTCTATTTCTTTGTACATTATAAATTACATATTTAAATTTCTGCAAAAAATAAAGGGAGTGTCGCAAAACTACTTTAAAATAGTCAGCGATGTCCCTTTTTATCATTAAAATAAAAAATAATCCGAGAATGGAGATTTTCTTTTTAACTCCAACTTAACTCCAACTTATTCATCATCGTGAATCTTCTATATTATTTTTACAGACTTTCAGTATGTTGGTGTATATTTTTGGGGAGTAAGAAGACAAATGGTATAGTTAAGAGCAAAATACCAACAGCAGACCAAATGGCATATCTTACGCCCACAGCAAATCCGCTGATTCCAAATGAACTTCCAATAGAATTGAAAAAAATCGTACCGAGAATAGCAATACCGATACTGCTGCCAACTTGCTGCATCATGTTCAGAACACCGGAAGCCGAACCTGCATCCTGTTGTGGAACTTGTGAAATACTAAAATCAGTAATAGGCGCTACAACCATGCCCATGCCCCCACCACCCATAAGAAGTACGGGAATCAGCTGCCAATTGCTGAGGGACGTACCGGCTCCGTGCATCACTAATTCCACACCTGCAAGTCCAAGGGCGCATAATATCAAACCTAATACCACCACCTTGCGGCCATGTCTCGGCGCCAATTTCGTTACTGAAAACCCTGCCATTACAGGAACCATAAACGAAAATGGCAATGCGGTCAAGGCCGCGTGCAAAGGCGTAAAATGTAATCCCATTTGTAAGTAAAATGTAAAAACGAGAAAATAGCCGCTCATGGCAATCATAAATGAGGTAAATACCGATACCCCTCCAATAAAACTCTTAAACTGGAAAAGATTCAGTGCCATTAAAGGAGATTTATTCAATTTCGTACGGTGCCTCTCATAGACAATAAAAAAGATGGCAACCATGAGCGAAGCTACCATTGAAATATATGTCCAAACAGGCCAACCCAAGCTATTCCCCTGTATCAGCGGATACAGCAGCATTATAAGCGAAGCCATCACCATCAGCGTACCCGGTATGTCTACACGTAACGGTTTTATGGATTTTGACTCCCCAAGCACCAGCGCAGCGGCTATAAAAATGAAAACTCCCACCGGAATATTAATGAGGAATATTGTACGCCAACCTAGTTGTAAAAGATTAATCTTTATCAGAAATGCTGCCAATAATGGCCCGCCAACGGTTGCAAATCCGCTGACTCCGCCGTAGGCGCCAAGCGCCACGGCACGTTCTTTAGGTGCAAATAAAACTTGTATATAAGAAAGCACTTGTGGAACCATAATGGCGGCCATGATTCCCTGTATTGCTCTGGAAAAAATCAGAATATTTATTGTGACAGCCAAACCTGAAAAAGCAGATGCAATAGTAAACCCTGCTATGCCTAGCATGAACATTTTTTTACGACCTAAAATATCCCCAAGTCGTCCCCCGGTAATGATAATCAGTGCCAATCCAAGGATATATGCGTTTACCGTCCATTCAACAGCCGATGAACTAGCCTGTAAACTGCTTTGAATTGAAGGTATGGCAATGTTAATTATCATGGTATCCAAGATATCCATAAAAGCCCCGAACAGAAGTATGACTAAGGCAAATGTACGGCGGTTACTGTTCATATTTTCTTCCTGCATTATTGTGTCCTCCTCCACTTGATTTTTAGAATTTTGTTATAATTTGTGCTCATACTTCAACCTCCATGTTTGGGCGTCCTGTTCTTTCGCACCTTTTGTTTTGTACATTTGTGTGTTCATTTCAAATTTTCACCTCTCAAAAAAGAATAATTATGTTTCCTTGGCAACATAATTATTCTATCATCTTATTGTTTCCTTGTCAATAATAAAGTGAGGACTGTATCATACGCTGATGTTTCAGCATATGATACAGTCCTCTTTAGGCTATTGATACAACCCCATTATTCAAAATCATTTTGATTTGTGGTATCTACACCTTGCTTCTTTATTTCCGCATCCAAATGCCTACTATACTTTTCCACGAAGCTAAGCATCATATCAAATTGTTCCTCGGTTACCTGCTCAAATACAACTTTATCCCGCTCTCGAAACTCTTTGTGCAGTTCTTCATGGACTTTGTTAATCACTTTCCCTTGTGAAGTCAAGCGAAAATAGATTTCTTTCTTGTTATTCGGCTTCTGGTAGCTTTCGATAATGCCTTTTTTTATGAGCTTCTTAGTTATTTTACTTATGGCACCCCTAGTCATATAAAAAGACTCCGCAAGTTTTGTCACGTTGGAGTCTGCATTTCTTTCAATGTATTCGATGCAATGTATTTCAGAAGACTTATAACTATTAAGACTGTATTTCTTAAGACTGTCTTCTATCCTAAACTTATTAAGAAAAATCCACTTGTTTAATAAGTCTCTTAAACCCATCATGACCTGTTCATCTTTGTTCATGGCCTGCCCTCCCACACGTTGGTGTATTAACAATATTATATTACACCATTGTTTCTATTTCAACAATGTGAAAGTAATTATTCTAAGAATTGAGCTACAAAGCATACCCCTCCGCAATTGCAATATCATCATTATTCCGGGAATCGTTCCGAAACTAACGATGAACCGATATCCTTCATGACAGTGTGCAGATCTTTTCTTTCATGCGCCGGTCCATTTCGCATACCAGTAACCACATGTACCCCTTTAACATCAAATTCCAGCAGCTGAAACATACTTTTCGTATAATCAAAATATACCTGGAACATGCTGGAATCAGGATTACCCTGATTAAACACAAGAACCAGCTTTTTTTTCGCGGCATTTTCTTCTTTGAAATGCGGAGAGAATCGCGGAGAGAATCGTGCAAACAACCTGTCGGTGAATATCTTCGCCTGGGCACTCATCTGCCCCATGTAAACCGGCGAGCCGAGAACAATGGCATCGTTATGCTCAATGGCATCATAAAGTTTCTGCATGTCGTCGTTGATAATACAACCTCCATGGCCCTGTTTGCAGCCGTAACAACTCTGGCACGGTTTTATATCCAGATCGCTGAAATACCAGGATTGAATTTCAGCGCCCTGTTCTTTCGCACCTTCCAGTATTTCGTTTACTATCCAGGCGGTATTGCCTTCTTTCCGCGGACTTGCAATAAATCCCATGACTTTCATCTTTCCTCCATTCACGTCTGGTGTGTTTACGGTTTGTTCTGTACATTGTGTGTTCATTTTAAATTTTCACCTCTCGAAAAAATAATTATGTTTCCTTGTCAACATAATTATTCTATCATCTTATTGTTTCCTTGTCAATAATAAAGCAAGGCTGTATCATACGCTGATGTTTCAGCGTTTTGATACAGCCCCTTTATTTTTTCCTAAACCTAAAAATCACTTGATTAACTTTAGGAACAATCCTATCCTTATACAAAGCTTAATATTAAATATTACTTCTTCATCTTTTAAGTCACAATTTAATATTTCTTCTATTCTTTTTACTCTATATTTTATGGTGTTTCTATGAATATATAGTATTTCTGCAGTTTTACCTAAATTCCTATTTTCTTTTAAATATACAATTAAAGTTTCTAATAAGTTCGAAGAATTTTTTTCATCATATTCTTTTAATTTCAACAAGTTTTCATCAAATAATTTTTTCATTTCATCATAATTATTTATCTCAAAAAATAATCTAAATATGCCCAGGTTACTATAATTTATAATACAATTATTTTTTCCATAAAGCTTTGCCATCTCCAAAGCTTTTCTTGCCTCTAAAATAACTTTGTTAAAACTTTTTAAATCTCCACAAATTCCCCCTATGCCTATACTAACTGTAATAAAATCCATCCTGGTATTTATTTGTTTTTTTACACATTCCGCAATATACTCTATATTATTATTATTTTTTTCTATAGGAACCATGAAAAAAAAAGCATCACTTTGCATAGCATAAAGACATTTTTTATTATTTTTATACATTACATATTCAATAACTTCCTGAATACGATTTTTTATATTTAAAATTACATCTTCATCATATAATTTATTTTTCTTTAAATAGGAACTAAAAGCATCAATATCCACTACTATGGCACAATAGTTCTTATTTTCATTATATCCATACAAAGTAGCCCTGTTTAATATTTCCTCAGTAATATTTATATCTTCAAAAATTATTTCTCTCATAAAATTGTTCATGGATTCTTTTTGCAATTTTTCTGTAAAAATAGTCCTGCAAATATTTTGGGTTACATCTATTAACTTCACTTCAAAAGGCAGTTCAAATACAGGAAAATCTACGCTATCTGCAAAATCTATAACTTCTTTAGGTGTTTTTTTGATATAAGGTCCTATATTTATAACAAGCCCTGATAATTTCCTCATATTGATATCCTTTACAAATTTTAATAGCGCCTCTGTATCATCCTTTATGGCTACTCCCGTGATAAATAGAAGCTCTCCACCCTTTACCCAATTAGACACATCTGGAATTTCAGCAACATGAACCCATCTAATTACTTTGTTTAGGCCTTCCCTTCCTGCTACAACTTGCATTTTTTCAAGCCCTGGTAGATTCAATATGTTTTTACAAGTTACAAACATACCTCTCACTCTCCACAAAAAATAAATTTAAGAATCTAAGGGACAACTAAAGTTAGCAGTTGTCCCTAATGTCAAGCTAAAATTTTTGCTAAAACTATATTCCTATTATATTCCTAAAAGATTTTTAGTATGCTGCTCAACTTGTTCTGGAGTAATATTTATGTTTCTAGCAACCCCTGTATCAATAGCGGCTTTAGCTACTGCAGCCGCTACCTTAGGAGCTATTCTAAGATCAAAAGCCTCTGGTATAACATACTGTGGAGAAAGTTTATCTTCCCCTACTAACTCTGCTATGGCATAAGCTGCAGCTACCTTCATTTCATCATTTATCTGTGAAGCTCGAACATCTAAGGCTCCTCTAAATATTCCAGGAAAAGCCAATACATTGTTAACTTGATTTGGAAAATCAGATCTTCCAGTACATACAATTTTGGCTCCAGCTTTTAAAGCCGCCTCTGGCAATATCTCAGGATTTGGATTGGCCATTGCCATTATTACTGCATTTTCATTCATTGATTTCACCATTTCCTCACTGACACAATTAGCTTTAGATACTCCTAAAAATACATCCGCCCCTTTTAATGCTTCCTTTAATTCTCCTTTTATAAGGGATTTATTAGTTACATCTGCCATTTCTTCTTTATATTTATTCATTCCCAGGGTTCTGCCTTTATATAATGTGCCCTTACTATCGCAAAGTATTATATCTTTTACTTTCATCTTTAAAAGCAACTTTGTAATAGCAGTACCTGCTGCACCTGCACCATTTACCACTACCTTTATATCCTGAAATTTTTTATTGACAATTTTAAGTGCATTTATAATACAAGCTAAGGAAACTACTGCAGTACCGTGTTGATCGTCGTGAAATATAGGAATGTTACTTATTTCCTTTAATTTTGATTCGATCTCAAAACACTCCGGAGCCTTTATATCCTCTAAATTTACTCCTCCAAATGTTGGTTCCATAAGTTTCACAGCTTCTATAACTTTATGTACATTTCTTGTATCCAAACATATAGGAAAAGCATCTACCCCTGCAAAAGCTTTAAATAATACACACTTTCCTTCCATAACAGGAAGCCCTGCTGCCGCTCCTATATCTCCTAGTCCAAGTACTGCTGTTCCGTTTGTAACTACAGCCACCCAATTGCCTTTGGAAGTATATTCATATATTCTTCCTTCATCTTTTTTAATTTCCAAACAAGGTTCTGCAACTCCTGGTGTATATGCAAGAGTTAAATCATCCTTGTTTTTTACAGGCACTTTACATTCTAGTGCAATTTTGCCTTCATTTTCACTGTGAAATTTTAAGGCCCTTTCCTTCAAATCATCCATATATAAAATGTCCTCCTAAAATTTATTTAATTTAGACATATGAAATAGTCTAAATGTCTTATTGCTATAAAAGTTAGTATATCATTATTTTTAATCCATGTCATAGATACTTTTATATAAAACCCTATCATTACTAACGCCACTGACTTCTTCAAAGTGGCAGCTGCATCCTTAAATTGCACACTGTGAATTGACTATACATCCAGCTGCTCTCCCTTAAACCTTTTAGGCAAAAATAAACAAAGTATCAGTGAAACTATATTTACTATAATAAAACATAAGAATAATAGGTGTAATCCTGAATTTAAAGACTCTTTTACAAGTTCAGCCGAAATATTATTATTTAAAACCTGCGTATTGTACAAATTACTAGGCTCTATACCGTTAATACCCAAATTTTGAAAGTATCTTATTATACTTAAGTTAAATATACTTCCAAATACACTTATTCCTATGGTCTGACCTAAATTCCTGAGAAGTGTATTAGATGCCACCGCTACTCCTCTCATAAAATAATCTACTGAAGTTTGTATAACTATTGTCTGGGTAGTAGTATTACCTCCAAATCCAAAACCTAGTATTAATACAGAAAGTATTACCAAAATTAATGAAGAATTCATATTAAGAGCAGGTAATAACACACTCCCCAGCAATACTATAAAGGAACTTACTAAAACTATATTTTTTTTACTATATTTAGTTATATACTTGCCTAAAAATATTGAAGACATAAGCCACGCAAGGGACATAGGTGCCATACAAAGTCCAGAAATAGTAGCACCAAACCCCAGTACATTTTGCATATACAAAACTATATATACATCTATTGCAATTAATACAGCCGACTGTAGAAAACTTATTGTATTCACTATAACATTGGCTTTGGTAAATATTTCAAAAGGTATAATAGGTTCTTTTGCTCTTTTTTCCACAAAATAAAAGATACTAAGAAAAATAAAAGATACTAAAACACATATAAGTACAAAAAATACACTTTCTTTATTCCCTCCAGCTAAAAATCCATATAATAAAAGTACAATAGAAATAGTTAAAATTATTATTCCTAGATAATCTATATGTACATCTCTCTTTTCAAAATTTTCTTTAAGATTTTTTTGAATAAGTATCACAGATATTATTCCAAAAGGTATGTTTATAAAAAAAATCCAGTGCCAGGACAGAGTATCTATTAAAAACCCTCCCAAAAAAGGTCCTATTAAACTTGCAGCTCCCCATACTGTACTTAGCCAGCCTTGAACTTTAGCCCTTCCAGAAACAGAGAATACATCTCCTATTATAGTATATGTCAAGGTAAATATTGAACCTGCTCCTATTCCCTGGATAGCACGGGACATTATAAGAAAATACATATTTTGAGATAATCCGCATAAAAAACTTCCTGCTAAAAATATTACTATGCCTAAAGTCAGAGTATTTTTTCTTCCATATAAATCTGCTAATTTACCATATATAGGTGTGGTCACAGTTGATGTAAGCAAATATGTAGAGAACACCCAACTCATAAGATAAAATCCATTTAGATTTTTTACTATAGTAGGCACAGCCGTAATTACAACAGTTCCTTCCACAGCCGCAAGAAACATAGCCACCATGCTAGCTATAACTATGTTCCTCTTTTCTAATTCCATATTAAATTTCACTTCCTTTCCATACATACCTTAAACACAAAAAGTGCTCCCTAAAAAACTTCAGGTTCTCTTATGAGCCTGAAGCTTTGTACTTTAGATGTTAGAAAACAAATAGTTTCATGTAAATACGTGTTATGTACTCTAAAATAATTTTACCGTCCAATAATTCACTCTACTTTCAGCTTCATTTTAATTCCGGAACCTATTTCCTGCACTGTAGGAAGTATTTCTTTAAATTGTTCTGGAATATCTCCATGAAGTCCATACTCTCCATTTCCAGGATCCCCCTGATCTTTAAAGGCATACTGTACAATTAATTTTTCTCCATCTTTACAAAGAATTATACCTATAGACGGGTTGTCCTCATCATTCTTAATTGAGTCATCTACTATAGAAAGATGAAAAGTTAGAATTCCAAGATACTCAGGTCTGAACTTTCCTATCTTAAATTCAACAATTAAATAACACTTTAGTTTTAAATTATAAAAGAGCAAATCCACATAATAATCTCCACCTGAAAGTTCTATGTGATATTTTTTCCCCACTAATGCAAAACCTCTATTTAGCTCCAAAAAAAATTCCGTCACATTTTTCATAAACTGTCCTTGAAAATATTTTTCCTTTACTTCATCTGAAATTTCCATAAAATCTACTAAATATTCATCTTTTAATACACGAAAATAATTTTTAATTTCATCTTTAGATGGTTTATCACCATTTTCTTCTATCACCACATCCTGTACAAAGTAAGAACCATTTGAATCTACACTATGGTTTTCTCTTACTTCACTATCTTTAATAAAATCATCTTCTCCTGTAATAATACTTTTATTCTCAATAGATTGTAAATCCTCATAATAGATGTCTGCTTTTGAAATCTCGTCCTCTTCCCCTGCCATGCCATATTCTACATCTATATTGTTAATCAGCTCCTCAGTTGTCCAACCTTTTTCAAGAATCTTATTTATACATTCTGTTCGTTTATCTATATCTTTTATTTTATTTAAGATAATCATGTTACAGGACCAACTTACTTTAGAAGCTGTCTTATCCACAAAATCTTTTGACTCATATTCTCTTGCAAATACAGTCATATTCTTTAAATTTTTTTCTGTAAAACTCAGGTTTCCAGGAAACTTAAGCTTAAGATAATCTGATAAAATATTTATAAATTCAACTCCACATCCACTGTGTTCCCTTGCTAAAATTAAGTTTCCAATTTCCCAGTATAATCTAAACATATTCTCACTTATATTTGTATATGTCTTGTTTTTAGAAAGAATTATATCCATATTCAAGTTTTCAAGAAGTGCCCCTATATCATTATTATTATGATATTCCAACATGTAAAACCACCTCATAACCGATATTTGTTTATATAGATCATTTTGACTTTAGTAACTCCATAATAATATTATAAGGTAAAATCTACAATATTTCTACTAAAATTATGAGTATTTAGTCATTTTAAAATAGAAATATGCTCATATGAAATATTGTAACAAAATTAGGACGTAACATCCTCTTCTTTAAAATTAATGCTTTTTACGTATCTGTCCTGACCTATTATAGTATTTTCAAATATATTTTTAGCATTTTCTAAGTATAATTCTGGCTCAGGCATAGAAGGACTAAAATGAGTGAGCCATAATTGCTCTACCATTGCCTTTTTAGCAATAGTTGCTGCTTCTGAAAAGATCATATGCTTATATCGAATAGCCTTAGAGATATCTTCACCATCTCCATACATGCCTTCACATATGAATACATCAGATTCTTTTACAAACCCCATTAGTTCTTCAGTAGGCCTTGAATCTGTGCAATAGGATATTTTTAATCCTTTACGACTATGTCCAAGTACCATATCAGGAGTATACAAACTATCACCCTGTTTTACTTCTTCTCCTTTTTGAAGCTTACTCCAAAACGCCAATGGTACTTTATTTTTTAAGGCCTTCTCCTTATGAAACTTTCTGTTTCTTTCTATAACTATGGAATATGCAAAGCAAGGTATTCCATGATCCACAGACACTACATTTATATTAAAATGCCCTACTTTTTGAGAACACTGACCACTTCCATGAAATTCAATTAAATTTATATCGTAGGGAAGTGCTGGAGCTATTACCCTAAGTCCTGTAACAACCTGACCTAGTCCAGCAGGCCCTATTATGGTAATAGGTTCTAATCTGCCTGAATTGGCTATGGTAAGCAATAATCCTGGAAGCCCTGCTATATGATCTGCATGAAAATGTGTAAATAAAATTACATCTATATTCCCAATTTTCCATCCCAATATTTTTAAACTAACCTGGGTACCTTCACCGCAATCTATAAGCAATTTTCTTCCTTTATAAGAAGCTATCATTGAAGTCAGATTCCTGTCAGGCACAGGCATACTTCCTCCACATCCTAATAAACACACATCTAACATAAATCTATGGTTTCCTTTCTTTAACTTGATATTCAATAATTAAAGCTGCAGAAATACCTGCAGCTTACATTCCAATAATATAAAGTCTTATATGTTACAACTTCAATTAATATTCATAAATACAATTTTATAAAAATTAAGTAATTAAAAAGTTTATGCGCTTAATATTAAATCATCAATCTTACAGCCAAGTATTTTTGCAATTACAGCAACTTTTTCAAGGCTTGGATTTTTCTTATCTCCTCTCTCCAATTCTTCTAAATAAGATTTTGAAATCGAAGTCTTAAATTTGGTATTTCTAGTAATATTTTGAATATCCTGAGTAGTATATCCTAAGCTTACCCTTATATCACGAATTTTTTTTCCGTTTAACATAAGAAAACCCCCTAATTTAATATTAACTTTTATAAATTTTATTATACTACTTTCTCATAAAAATTTGTAGTCAAATTTCATTTTTAGCTATGTTCTCACATTCCATTATTTGTTTTTTAGCATTAAATTATTTAAAATATGTAATAGTTCTTTAGCTCTTGATTCATTTTCCATGGTATAAATTGATATAGATTTATTCTCATTTTCTATTTCGCCTATGTTATCTGAAATATCTATGGATGCATTTGTACACTGGTTTACAGAATCTACTATTGAACACATTATTTCATTAATTTCCATAGATGACTGATTTATATTTTCTGTAAGTTCAGAAAATCTTTGTATCACCAATTTAAATCGCATTCCGTCTTCTTCATATTCATTACTGATTTTTATAACTTTCTCATAATCTGATAAAATATTGTTCTCTATCATTTTTAATATTCCTTCCGCTGAATCTGATAACTCTACCACTGATATTAGAATATCTTTTACATTTTCCTGTATACTGTTTACCATATCGGAAGACTGTACTGCAAGTTTTCTCACCTCTTCTGCCACTACCATAAATCCTTTGCCGTATTCCCCTGCTCTTACAGCTTCAATACGGGCATTCAATGCTAATAAATTTGTACGTTTTGATATATTTCTTATTTTTTCAGCCATTTCAGAAACAGTACTTACAACCTTTACTGATTCTAGTGCTCTTCTTAATTCTTTACTGGATTTAACATAATAGCTTTCTAAACTATACTTGGAATTTTCCGTATTTTTTTTAATATATGCCGCTTTTTTCTTTATATTTTCTGTAAGAACTAAGCCTTCATCAGCTTCTTCTACCACATTTTGTATTTTATCTTTTACTTTCAAAATTTTTTTATTTACTTCCTCCACTGAGAACAATGTTTTTTCCATATTAGAGGATATTTGAGAAGATTTATCCGACACCATTCTTAACTCTACGTTGGATTTTTCAAACATTTCATTCACATTATTAGTAGATTCCAAAGTTTGGCTGCTTTGCTTTTCTACCTGCTCTATAATACCTGCTATATCATCCATTGCATAGTTTAATGCTGCTGCTGTATCTCCAAATTCATCCTTTTCTTTAATTTTAATTCTATATCCTAAATTAAACTTAGATAACTCCAGTGCATATTTTCTTATTTTTAATAAAGGTTTCTTTATAGTTCCAGCTATAAACAATCCTATGAACAATCCTATTAGTATAAATACAACAGTCATAGAGATTATCTTATATTTAAGTACCTGTACTTCACTAAATATTTCTTTTTGATCTATTGTAAGACCTAAAGACCAATTTGAATTGGGTATAGGCGAATATGCCATAAACATACCTTTTCCGTCTTCACTATAATAGCCTGATCCGCTTTTGCCATTTATCATATTTTTTTCTAGATCTGCAAGAGCAGTAAGGGATTTATCTTTTTGGGCATTTTTTATGGTATTATCTTTATTTAGAACCAAAGTCAGATTTTTATGAACTACTTTAGTTCCATCTTTATCAATTATAAAACAATATCCGCTCTGTCCAATTTTCATACTTTGAACAAGTTTATTCAATTCCACCATACTTATATTTGAAAATAATACTCCAACAACTTTATTATTATCATTTTTTATAGGAACTGCCACCGCAATTATCTGATCTCCGTTAACATTAAAGTAAGGTCCTTCAATTTCTACATTTCCATTTAACGCACTTTTAAGATACTTTGAATCACTGCTGTCTAAATTTATCTGTGTTTTTCCTCCGCTTTGCATATAAGCTAAACCATTTAAGTCCATTACATTAAGGCTTGCATAATTCAATTCCTGTGCCCTTTTTGCCAGAACAGGAATTTGAAGGTCGGGAACCATGGATTTTATCTCTTCCCTGTCTGCTATTTCAGTCATAACCCTAGACTCCTGTTTTAACATAGATGCTATCAGCTTGGATGATTCCACTGCTCTATCTCTAAGTGAAGAATCTATGCTTTTTTCCATTGTTCTGTAAGAACTATAACAAGCTATCACCCCAAGAACACCACAAATTAATATAACTAATATCCCTATTTGGGCAATTATTTTCACAACTACACTATTCAAAAATAATAAATTAAATTTTTTTATTTTTGGAAATGACAAATTAAATTTGCCAATTCTTATCTTATTCCCAAATGGCAGATTTAATTTACTGATTTTTATCTTATTTCTAAATGGAAGATTAAATTTACTAACTTTTATCTTATTTCTAAATGGCAAATTAAATTTACTAATTTTCATCTTGATTTTATCAAGTAAGTTTAACAATTTAGAATACTTTATTTTAAACACTCCAACTCCTCCAATACGTTTACTCTTAGGTATATGAAAGCAAATAAGCCAAAGATACCTTAAATGGCATTATCTACTATGACAATTTTAATACATGAATTTTAACTTATGGTTAAGAAATTGGATTCTTATTCTAAACTTAACTTAAACTTAACCTATATTTAACTTGAATTGATATTTTATACTATGAAACTTCATAATAAGATATTAAAGACTTAGGCTTTAAGTAAATGCCTAAGTCTTTTGTTATCTGCACATAGATAAAAAATATTTATGAAAATTTAAATCCTCTGTAAGCTCAGGATGAAATGAAGTCACAACAATATTTTTATACCTTGCAGCAACTATATTGCCTTTTACACTACATAAACTCTTTACACTGCTGCCCAAGTACGTAATAAAAGGAGCTCTTATAAAAACTAAAGGTACCTTAGAAGGTGATACTTCTGGAATTAAGGTGTCACAATAAAAACTATCTATTTGGCTTCCATATGCATTTCTCCTTACCTTAATATCTATGACCTTGAGATAACTTTTATCTGAATTCTCTATAGAATTTGCAAGTAATATCATACCGGCACAAGTTCCCCAGACAGGCAGTCCCTTAAGTATTTTTTCTCTTAAAGGCCTAAGCATATCTGTATCTATTAAAAGTTTACCCATAGTAGTACTCTCTCCACCAGGAAGTATAATACCATCAATATTATCTAACTCATATTTATTCTTTACTTCTACAGGAATAGCTTTAAGTGATTCAATATGATGAATATGTTCTATTACTCCCCCTTGGAATGACAGTACTCCAATTCTCATATCTACCAGCCCCGTCCTGCATATTTCTCTTTTAAGTTTTCAATCTCAATTCCAGGCATTGCATCTCCAATATCTTCTGAAACTTCCTGTATTACCTTAGGATCATTGTAATAGGTTGTGGCAAGTACGATAGCATGGGCTCTTTTTTCTGGATTTTCAGATTTAAATATTCCCGAACCTACAAATACGCCTTCAGCTCCCAGCTGCATCATAAGTGCTGCATCTGCAGGAGTTGCAATTCCACCTGCTGCAAAGTTTACTACAGGAAGTTTTCCACTTTCCCATACGTATTTTATTAAATCATACGGTGCCTGAAATTCTTTTGCTAAGGTCATGAGTTCCTCAGCCTTTGCACTTTTAACTTTTCCCATTTCATCTACCATGGTTCTCATATGAGTTACAGCTTCAACCACATTTCCAGTGCCAGCTTCTCCTTTAGTTCTTATCATAGCTGCTCCTTCCCCAATTCTTCTAAGTGCTTCTCCCAAATTCCTGGCTCCGCATACAAAAGGCACTTCAAAATCCCATTTATTTATGTGATAAAAGTTATCTGCCGGAGTTAAAACCTCACTTTCATCTATAAAATCTATATTTAATTGCTGTAATACCTGGGCTTCTACAAAATGTCCTATTCTAACTTTTGCCATAACTGGTATAGATACAGCCTTTTTTATTTCTTTTATCATTTTAGGATCGGACATTCTTGCAACTCCCCCCTGTTTTCTTATATCTGAGGGTACTCTCTCAAGAGCCATAACAGCACAAGCCCCTGCCTTTTCAGCAATAATGGCTTGTTCTTTATTTACCACATCCATTATGACTCCACCTTTTAACATTTGAGCTAAATTTTTATTTATTTCATATTTGTCCATACTATTTTTCCCCCTATAATATTTATTAAATAATTTTAGAACAGATAGTTATATTATATTTAATATATTATATTTTCCAAATGTATCGATACATTTTAAGGTTAAGCGAATTTTCTCAAACTAAAAAAGCTTATCACACAGCTGATAAGCTTTTTTTAGCATTACTATTAGTAAATAGCCTGCTTTATATAATTTCCCTCCAATAGATGTTCCAAGACCTTTCCATCTGTATTTTTCAGTTCTAATCCTAATAACTTAGCAATAGTTGGTGCTTCATCAACCAAATTCATCTGCTGTATAATTACTCCCTTTTTTATTCCTTTGCCTGAGGCCATAAACACGGTAGTATAATTAGGTTTAAAAGGAGAATATCCATGATTACATAACTTGTACCCATCTTCTCCTTGCAAATTCTCTTTATCAATTTCCTCTATTAATTCTCCATAAATTTTATCTTGAAAATAATAAGGAAGTTTGGCCTCCAGCATCAGGGAACATTGTTCATCCGCACCAAGCTCCAAAGCTTCTTCTCTTGAATAAATTGCTTCTATACCCTCATATACTACATTAAAATCTTCAATTAATTCTCTAATTTCTTTTAATACTTTAGAATCATTATTTTTCACATATACATACACACATCCATCACAACTTTTTGTTATAGCCTTGTAATCCGATATTTTTCCTTTTGCATTAACTTTAATATATCCTCTGTCTTTTAAAAGTACATTAAGATTAATTACTTTATTTGTATCCAAGCTACTGTGATCACCTAAAATAATAATGGTACTTTCTTCGTATATACCTTTTTCCTTGAGTGCCTGTACTATTTCTCCTATTCTTTTATCATGCCTTTTTAATGCAAGTGTTGCCTCTTCTGAATTAAAACCATATTTATGCCTCATACTGTCTAAATCGCTATAATGTGCCAAAGTTAAATCCACATGTTTATTTTTTATAGTATGCAACAATGATTTATGAATAAAATTATCAAGGTTAGGCTGCTTTATGCCATCTCTCAAATAGCCAAATTTCCTATTGAGCTCATACTGAAATAAAGGAGCCCCATTTAATAATGAAACTATCACCTGGCTCTGCCAGAGTCTATTGGCAAAAATTTCAGGCATATTATACTGTATTTTAGATCTAGCTGTTACGGGCCAGAGTAATGCTGCCACTTTCATGCCATTTTCTATAGCCAGATCATAAAAAGTATCTCCTTTTATTTCATTTCTATACCAGTACCAATCTGGACACTTTCTATTAGGCTGCAGCAAAGTATTGTTTATTATTCCGTGATTTTTAGGATATTTTCCCGTGACAATAGATACATGAGCCGGATAAGTTAGGGTAGGATACACACTATAAACATTTTTACAATAGGATGCTGTAGCTAAAAAACTTTTAAAATTGGGCAAATTGCTAATATATTCAAAATCCAAAGAGGATAATCCATCTAATGAAATAATATATAAATATTTCGATGTTCGCTGCATATAATCTACCTCCTGTATAATAAACTTAGTAAATCCTTTAATATATTATATTTGTATAACTTTATGTTAATATTGACTTCATGTAAAAATAATTAAATATAGCATTACAATATATTATAATTAATGATATCATAACACCGCTAAGAAGTGTTTAACTGTGTTATAATACCATTAAATAACTTGAGAAGGTGGTTTTTATATGAAATATGAAGTACTTCATATATTAAAAGAAAATTCCAATACATTTGTATCCGGTCAATTAATAAGTGATAAATTGGGGGTAAGCCGTACTGCCATATGGAAATATATAAAAAATCTAAAGGAAGAAGGTTATATCATAGATTCCTCTTCTAAAAAGGGGTATAAACTACTATATTCTCCAGATACGCTGTCTTTTGAAGAAATTAAAAACTATTTAAAAACAAGCCATATAGGCAAAAAAATTATCTACCTGGAGAGCATAGATTCTACAAACAATAAAGCAAAAGAATTGGCTGATAAAGGCGAGGACCATGGCACTGTAGTCATATCCGAAGAACAAACAGGAGGCAGAGGAAGACTTGGCAGAGTATGGTGTTCTCCTAAATACAAGGGCATATGGCTGTCTATAATTCTAAGGCCAGACTTAAATCCCATGAAAATTCCAAAAATAACTCAAATAGCTGCTGCCGCTGTAATAGAAAGCTTAAATGCTTTTAACATACAAGCAAAAATAAAATGGCCTAACGATATAATACTTAATGGGAAAAAAATATGCGGCATTTTAACTGAAATGAATGCAGAACTAAATAAAGTACATTATGTAATTGTAGGAATAGGCATAAATGCTAATTTAACCCGTGATGATTTTGAAGAAGATATATTAAACAAAGCTACATCCATAAAAATAGAGACAACATCTACCCTGGACAGAAAATCTTTTGTAGGCGCCTTAATAAATAAATTTGAATATTTATATGAAGAATTTCACCAAAAGCAAACCATTAAATCTTCTATAGATATATGCAAGTCTAATTCTGCAGTTATAGGAAAGAATATAAAAATAATAAAAAGAGGAACTGAAACATTGGCAAAAGCTTTAGATTTAGATGACAATGGTGGTTTAATTGTGCAGCATGAAGATGGATCCCTTGAAAATTTAATATCTGGAGAAATTTCTATACGAGGATTAAACGGATATATATAAACTTTTTAATTTTAAAATTTTATTATTTTATGTTTAAATTATATGAAAATAGCAAACTATAGTATTAAAATATACTCAGGATGTGTTAATCATGATTTTAATAAAAAATGTAGAAATATTTGCTCCCGAATCTTTAGGGGAAAAAAACATATTGATATGTTTTGATAAAATAGCATATATATCTAAAAATATAGACATTCCACACAGTAATTTCCCCGAAATTCAAATAATAGAAGGCGACGGCTTAAAAGCAACTCCAGGTATAATTGACCTTCACATACATATAAACGGAGCTGGAGGTGAAGGAGGATTTAATACTCGTACTCCCGAGTTGAATCTTACAGACTTCACCTTAAATGGAATTACAACTTGTGTAGGTCTTTTAGGTACAGATGGAATCACAAGAAATATGGGTTCCTTATTGGCAAAATCAAGAGCTCTTGAAATAGAAGGCGTATCTACATACTGTTGGACAGGATGTTATGCCGTACCTACCAGAACTCTTACAGATAGTGTAAGAGGAGATATTATACTTATAGATAAAATAATAGGAGCCGGCGAAATAGCTCTTTCAGACCACAGAGGCAGTCATCCTTCTGAACAGGATTTAATGCATTTAGCCTGTGAAACCCGGGTAGGAGGACTTATTTCAGGCAAATGTGGAGTATTGCATATGCACCTAGGTGATGGAAAAAATGGCTTAACTCCTGTGTTTGATCTAATAGAAAATTCAGATATACCCTATGAAAATTTACTGCCTACACACCTTAACAGAAATAGCTTACTATCTAAACAATCTATAGAATATTTGAAAATGGGTGGCTTTGTAGATATAACTACAGGAATTAAAAATGAAGGAGACCAGGCTGTAAGCGCATCCCAGCTCTATAATAAAATATTAAAAGAACATATTTCTCCCTATAATGTAACTATGAGTTCTGATGCAGGCGGCAGTATGCCCTTCTTTGACCATAAAGGCACTTTAACTAAATTAACTGCAGGTATGCCCTATACAAATATTAATTCAATAAGAGAATCCATTGAAATGGGAATACCTATGGAACTAGCTCTTATACCTCTAACTTCATCTCCTGCAAAATTTTTAAAGTTTAATCATAAAGGCAGAATAGCCGAAGGCTGTGACGCTGACTTAATTTTATTAGATAACAAATTAAATATTAACACTGTTATAAGCAAAGGAAAAATTATGGTTCAAAATTATAAACCTTTAGCCTATGGAACCTTTGAAAAAAGTTAATAGTTAAGGATGATTTTTGTTTACTTTGTTGAAAAAATCCTAAATTCAAAGTTTAGATATCTCCAAATAAATAACAAGTCAACAATAGTAACACTATTGACTCATTATTTATTTGAAGATTCATAAATGGAGACTTTAACTATTCAAAATATCTCCTTCTGTAGATATTATGACTTCTCTATATGGAAGTATAGTTTGTGTTTTTAACATGGCATTTTTAACTGCATTTACAATACCACCGCAGCATGGTACTTCCATTCTAACTACAGTTATGCTCTTTAGCTGGTTATTTTTTATAATTTCTATAAATTTATCCTCGTAATATTTAATATCATCTAATTTAGGACATCCTATTACTGTAATATGATCTTTTATAAAGTCTTTATGAAAGTTTCCATATGCATAAGCAGTGCAGTCAGCTGCTACAAGTAAATTTGCTTCCTTAAGATAATGTGCATTGCTATTTATAAGTTTTAACTGAACAGGCCATTGAGTTAATTGGGATGTAACCTTAAAATTAGATGTTATGTCCTCTATATGTTTAGATTTGTCTTTACTTTCACTAGGAATCCTCTCTATTTTTTTTGCAGCTGTACCAGGACATCCGCAAGCCATTACATCCTGTTCTTTTGATTTTTTTATTTCTCCAATTTTCTTCATAACTAATTCTTCATCATAAGCTTTACTTTCCCTTTCAATTATAGTTATAGCTCCAGTAGGACACTCTGGAAGACAATCCCCTAAACCATCACAGTATTCATCACTTATAAGTCGGGCTTTTCCATTTACTAATTCAATGGCATTTTCATGACATGCATCAGCACACAGTCCACACCCGTTACATTTTTTTTCATTTATATCAACAATTTTTCTTATCATCATATTTTCCTCCCTTGTTTTGATATATCTATTATAATAAAATATAAGTGTAATATCTGTATCCTATGTTACCATATACAATAATTAAATTTTAAAATATGATATTAGATAATTGAAGATGGTGAAAGAACTCTATTATTTTAAAAAAGGGAAACGAAAAATTTTTTCGTTTCCCTTTAATAATTTATTGATTACCAAGAACCGCATCCGCATCCACAGCATAATAATAATAATATTATTATTATTACCACTTCTTTTCCGCGTCCGAATCCACCGCAACCAACATCACATCTACGTGACATAAAGATCCCTCCTTGTTATCTTAAATATATACTATTTTAAGTTACCTAATCTATCATCTGTTCTGTATCTTATTGCCTTAATTAAGCCTATAAGATCAATTAGTAAATCACAAAAACTATTTAATAAAAAGCATACGTATCTTTACTAAATCTTTTTTTTACTTCCTTGGTCATTTTAAAACATCTTCTTTAGCAATTAATGCCACAACATAATAATAAGAGTATTATTATAACTACTACTTCTTTTCCATGTCCTAATCCGCAACCACCATCAAATCTACGACCACATCTTGACATAAAGATCCCTCCTTGTCATCTTCAAAATAATTTATTTAGGTACTCTTTTTTTTCATCATGTGTTCTATACTTATATAATATTAATCAGTGGTATAAATGTTACTTTTATTTTTTACTATATAGTGAAGCTATCAATACCCATATAATTTTTTACAAAATAGTGTAAAGGCTTCCACAAAAAAATAAACTATAAACAACCTTTCAATTGTTCATAGTCTATCTTATCCCCCGTCAAGTAAAATTAGCTTGTCTATATATTTGCGAAAATCTTCTAATACTGGTAAACTACGCTTACATTAGCTCCAATTTTATAAACTCCCGTTTCTATAGTAGTACCTTCACTTCCACCTATATTTTTTAATGATGCTGAATCATAGGAAATAGGATACTCAATAGGAATACCATTCGAATTTTCTGTTATTGTAGTTAGAGTTGACAGTTTCACATCCAACGCAGTAGCTATTGCTTGTGCTTTAGATTTTGCATTTAATATAGCATTTGTCAAGGCTTCATTGTAATATTTTTCATAATTACTTACCCCAAAAGTTACTCCATTAGAAATATTGGCTCCACTTGCTATAGCAGTATCAATTATATTTCCAATTGAAGCTATATCTTTAACTGTAACATTTAAAGTGCTGTTAACTGTATACCCAATAATTGTACTAGTTCCTGTTTTATCATCATAGTTATATTTAGGATTAATAGAATAATTTGAGGTTTTAATATCCTCACTTACCACTCCAGCTTTTTTTACAGCTTCAATAACCTTATTTATTGTTGTAGAATTATTTTTTTGTGCTTCATCTAATGTACTATTTTCTGTTGTTACTCCTAAATATAAATAACCAATGTCAGGTACCACATTCACCTCACCATATCCCGTAACATTTATAGTCCTTGCTGAAGCTTCATTAGTGGCATTTTCTGCAGCTAATACTTTACAATTAGAGCTTGGAATTACTCCAAATAAGAAAAGAAATATAGCTGTAGACATAAAAATTAATGGCCATTTTCTTTTTAATAAATTAATGCTTTTCAAAATTAACACTCCTTACATTTTTTATATTAATAAATTTAAAATTTATTCTCCTTTATGTAATACTTTTCCTACCACTGCGTAAGCCTGCCAATTTTAACTTTATCTTCTTCATAAGTTTAGACGATTAAACATAAAATTCTGTTTCAAAAATTTTAAAGATAAGAGGCTATTGTATTAACAATTTTCCATCGTTAATACAATAGCCTCTTTCTTATCCATATTTTCATTAATTTATGATACATTTTTCAATAAATAACTTTACATTATTTTCCTCTTTAGTTCTATCACAGCCACCTCTTCCTAATCTATCACACAGCCCAAGTAAAGCTACTTCATAAATATCTCCATATTCCTTCATACCCTTTATATCTCCAAAAGGCAGTTTATTTAACACAAAGAGTATATGCATGTGATATCTTATCAAATAATAAACCTTATTTATAAATTCAATGTTATCCATAAACTCAGATAAGAAATCTCTTGAAAGTTCTGCTCCCACTTTATCATGGTCATAGGAAGTTATTTTATCCCCTCTAGTCTTTGTTGTAGATGGCTTCCCAATATCATGAAGCAGTGCTGCCCACATAAAAGCTGAAACATTGTTACTTTTATTTTTTACTTTTGCCCCTTCATCTACAACCATCAATGTATGATTCCAAACATTACCCTCTGGATGATATCGTAGGGACTGTTTTGTATCCTTAAGCTTACATAACATATTAAAAGGATACATTTCAAATTCCTTATGGTTAATTATACTATCTAGATATTTTGATGGTTCTTTATCATCTAACAAATGATAATTTATCTCTTGAAATAAATCTTTATAAGGATTCATTTTTATCTTCTGCATTAATATCATTTATATCAAAAACAGCTCTGGCGCTTTCTGCTTGGGGATCATGCTTTATATGCTTAGAATGAAACTTTCCATCCTCTTTTTTTCCGTTTTTAGTACTTCTTTTCTTATTCTGCTCGCTCATATTCTTCTCCTTATCTCTTATTATTAGATCCTGACGATTCCTTTTTTGAATTATGTGTTTGATTAATATAAGAACCGTTAACCTGAATGGAATTTTCAAGGTTAGCAAGTTTTTGCTGATCATTTATTGGATTTTCAAATGTTTTATTATGGGAGTTTTTATTCTTAGACATACTATCACCTCGAAATTAGTATTCCTAATATCAGTATTTATATTCTTATAAAACATATCATTCATAGAACATCATCCCCTGTGCAGCTTACTGCCATTTTATTAATCTTGGATTCTCATCCATAATGGATTTATACTGTTCTAAACTCCCGTATTTACCTTCAGGATCTGCTTTTAAATACCGTATATACTTAGATTGTCTTAATTCATTGGTGGACCAACCAAAATGTTTTAATCTTACATAGCATATACATCCAGGCAAGCTAAATATATTTTCAGGAATCCTTCCGCAATGCAGCGGTTTTTCTTCCCAAGTATAATTAAAATTAGGCTGATATCTTATCAAAAATGGTCTGTAATACTTGTGTGCCCCCCAATAAAAGTCTTCTCTATAGTGACTTTCATCCCACATATCATATAGCCTAAAAGCATAGTAATCAAAATTAGGTTCATTGATTAGTGTCCTAATAATATCACATATTCTATCTTCAAAAATTTCATCTGCATCTAAAAATAATATCCAATCAGGATTTGTATTTGCTGTTATTTCCCACAATTGTTTCCTCAGAACAATTTCATTACTAAACCCATGTTCTTTATTTTCAACTAAAGTTAATGGTATATTTTCAAATACTTTTTTACATATTTCAACTGAATTATCTTCGCTGGCATCATCTAAAATTACCGCATTATCTATATATTTAGCTGCATGTGCCAAAACCCTTTCTAAAAACTTTTTACTTTCATTTCTCACAAGCATAGCAAGGGTCAGTTTATTCCCTGTATCTTTGTTTATTCTTATTCGCTCATATAATAGATCTAAAATATTGTATCCAAAAAGAGGTTTGTTATCTCTATTTATAAGCTTTATACTTTCTATCAGCATAGACTGTGTATTTAATTCTAAGTTACAAGTAAATACTTTCACAAAATTTTCTGTTATATTTTTGCTTTCTAATTGAAATTTACATACTATATTAATTTTATTATCATCTATATTAGCTCTATCAGTATTAATATCTAATATATTTATATTATTTACTGGCTTTTTTTCTATAATATAATTCATAATACTACTTTTATCTTTATTAAACTTTTCTGCATAATTAGAAGATAGATACTTATTCACTTCAAATTTATCAATATTATTATAATTAAAGCAGTAGAATTTATCCAAAAAATCTTTTACAAAATTATTAATATACAAGGAATTATTAATTTCATATATACATTTACTTCTAAATTGTTCTACTCCTTTTAAATCCTCTTTTCTGTATATATGGTAAGCTGGATAAGCAGTATCGACATACAGCTTAAAACCTAACGCTGCTGCCCTTATACAAAAGTGCCTGTCCTCTCCCCAAAATGATAAATTATAAATCTTATTAAAATTAATTCCTTTATCAATGGCTTTCTTGCTTATCAAAGTACAAGCTCCTAAGCCTCCTACCTCATATATGCCTGGTTTTTTTAATTTTTCTATAAAATCTGTATATCTTTTATTAGATTCCTCTTCAGTTAATATTTCATTTCTTTCTTTAGTAATAAACGAATATTCATCACACATCCAAACCTGCGGCAATTGGCCTGCATTTTTTTGCCACCTGGTCCAAAATATTTCGCATATTATATCTTTGTCACTACTTATTAAACTTGATAATGTCTTAGGATGCAGCATTATATCTGAATCTATCAAGAATAAATAATCATAACAATTTTCTTTAGCATATTGTATAATTCTATTTTTATATTGTGCTATTTTCCAAATTAAACTTTCCTTCCAATAGTGTGTGTCTTCTGTACGTACATAAGTGTCTATTTTTTCTCCTCTTTCAATAATAACTTTATCTTTTGTTTCCTGAGAAAAATTTTTAAGCAAATTGCTTGAATTTAGATCATCATTGTCATCTATAAAAAAATAGTTTATGGTAATGTCTTCTTTTATAATATTTTTTAAAAAACTTATAAAGCTTACTAATATATCATGGGGTTGTCTCACAGGACTCCCAATTAAAACTTTTGTGTTCTCATTCATTAATTTTCCTCCTCGTACAATTTACTATGGGTACTAAATAATAGCCTAGTAAATTATTCTCCTTATATACTATTCATAAACCTAATTATTGCCTATACACAAAAACAATATGATTTTGTAGCATAATGTAAATTAAATTTAAAAGTCACTTACCTAATGGTTAACTAAAATCATTACAATTTCATATAATGTATTTATAATATTGTAAGCAGGAGGTTTCTTATAATGAATATTTATATGATACCGTTTTTTATAAATAAAGAAAATTATGATGAAGATATAGATATGGCATATCAGTGTTTAGAAAGCTTATCTTATTCTAAAGATGTCAATTTATTAATTTTTAATCAAGGATGTTTATCTAATGAAGAATTAGATGCGATTTTACAAAAATTTAATTTTAATTATAAGCTGCTGGGTAATGGTGAAAATGTTGGTATTACACTATCTAGATATATAGGATTTCGATATATTATAGAAAACTATTCCAATATTGATTATGTTACAGAGGCTCATGTTGATATGATTTTCCCACCTAATTGGCAGGATCCCTTAATTGATTATTTAAATTCATCTGAAGAACCTATGATATCCCCTGAAATAGTAACTAATTTTTCAGATGAGATTTCTTCAAATGACACTATTAGTTTAAAGGATAAAATCAAGTACCTATCTACAAAAGGAGAAGATAAAATCACCCAAGGATTTGTACATCCTGTGATTCATAAATTAAGTATATTAAAAGAATTATGTCCTTATGATGTTGGATTTTTAACAGGTACTCAAGGCTATGAGGATGACAGTATTTTGCTAGGATATAATTATTACATGGGTACAGGTAAAAAGTGGGTACCTAAGATCTATCATAAATCTTGTGTTTATCATAAAACACTATTTCAAAGATTTAAACTTCCAAATTTGTCTGAATCATTCAATAAAAATTATCAAGGATTAAAATTAGAATATGGATCCTATGGATTAAAAGAATTAGCTAGGATTTATCCTGACAATAATTTTTTCGTGGGTGAGTATCATAAATCTATAGTAAATCCTGATATATACAGAAAATACAATAAGTATATTGACGAAAACGATCTTAAAAGAACATCTTGTATAAACAAAAAGTCCTCCAGATTTATAGTTACCACTGATGAAGAAAGGACAGAATGCCTATTAAAATTTCCTAATGATTGGTGGAGCAGATGCTACGAATACACCTGGGCATCAAATTTTTCAGAAGAGAATGATATCTGTTTAGATGCGGCCTGTGGTGCTCCTCATCCATTTAAATTTTATTTAGCTAGTATATGTAAAGATGTATATGCCTGTGATATTGATACTGATATCTTAAATAAAAACAAAATCTTATCAAGAGTTAGTGAATACTTCGACGAAGAAGATGTTAAAAAAGCTGCCCAATATATAGATAAAATAAAATTTTCAAATAATAGTCTGGCAAATCTCCCTTATGAGGACAATAAATTTGATAAAGTCTATTGTATTTCAGTAATCGAACATCTTCCTGTTGGAGATATAAAAAAATCTATTAATGAATTCTATAGAGTTTTACGAAAAGATGGACTTCTCGTATTAACTATTGATTATCCAACTGCAGATTTAAACTTCTTAGTTAACTGTTTAAAAAATACTGGATTTAAATTTGCAGATTCACTTGATTGTAAAATATACCCTAATGCCATATATTCTAAATTATTAGGAGGATTATACTGTTTTAGATTATTATTAAAGAAATAATAACTTCTTTGATTAAAGAAGAAACTTATTTAAAGCATAAGTAATAAAGGCTGCAGAATCTAATTCTTCACAGCCTTATTATAATATTAAAAAAATCATTTACATCCTTATTCGAATCCCATTTTTTTAAAATATTCCCTATTATAGAGTATTCTTTTATCATTGGGTCTGAATTTAGCAGCTATTTCATTGTGTTCATAAGCTAATTTATGATTACCTAATTTATCATAACAAACACATAATTGCAAATGAGGAAGCCACGTCCAACAGGCATCACTAAAGAATCCCAAGCTATTTACTGGCTTTCTTAAATCTGCAGCTGTTTTATACCAAAATGCTGCTTGATTAATCTTATTTTCTTGTAAGAAGGAAAATCCAAGTCTGCAGCATGCTTCAGCTCTTGGGGAATCATATTCAAAACTTTTAAAGGCATATTTACGACTTTCCTCACCTTTATTAATTGATTGGTAATAGTCACATATCTTTCCGCAGACATGGATATTATCTTCATACCATCCTCTTTTTGAATCTAAGAAATTATTATAATATTTTAAAGCCTCTTCAAATATTCCATGATCATATAACTCATTTCCATAATACAATATATCTCTTGGCGTAAATTCAAGCCCTTCTTTTAATTTATTTTGGAAAATCTCAAGATTACGACTAGGAGAATAGTTTATTTTTTTGTGAGTTACACTAATTTCGCTGTTAATTATATTTCCATATACTTCTAAATACTCATGAACAAAGCCAATCCATTTGAAATTTTTTTCTCTTTTAACTAACCTGTTACGTCTGTAACTTGTGGTTATATTACCATATTCATCAAAGCCTATATTGTATTTCATTGTTACAGAATCTATAGAGGTATCTAAATTTTTCTTCAAGGATTTAAACTTTTCTACATCTTTAGGAAGCAGTACATCATCCGCATCTAACCATAAAATGTAATCTTTAGTTGCCTTACTAAATGCAAAATTTCTTGCAGCTGAGAAATCATCAATCCATTTAAAATCATAAACATTATTAATATGTTTTTTTATTACATTTTTAGTATTATCAGAAGAACCTGTATCTACTATTATAAATTCATCTATTATATCTTTTACAGAATCTAAACATCTTCCTATGGTATCTTCTTCATTTTTTACTATCATACAAAGACTAACAGTTATCATATAATCACTTCCTAGTATAATAATGATATAGCCACTAAGAGCTATTCTTTTATTAATAAATTTCTAAAACTAAGTAACAGAAGAAGGGTTTCTCCCCTCATCAGATGCTACTTCTATAATTTAATATGTCTGACGGTTCCTTATAGACTCCAGACTTTTCATAATGTATAATTCTTAAGGATAGGATAAAGAATGTTCGCTTCCTTGGGAAGTCAGTTACTACTGACCTATACCTGCGATTAAGTCAATTAGTCCATTCAATGAGGTTTTATGATTAGCTGGTTGGGAGCCTCAGGCTATACCCGTATCACATGCTAGGATGTGTACTCATTGCTTGGAAATGGATTCCTATTAAGAAAGGAGCTATTGCTCATGTCAAACATTATTAAACATAATTTATTTATCTCTGTTGGGATTGATGTCGGTGCAGACTTCAGTTGGATGTCTATTGCTCTTCCCAACCAAACATTTGTAAAAAAGCCTTTTAAAATCCTACATTCTGATTTAAATTCCCTTGCTATCGCTGTTTCTAAAATAAAAGAAGCAGAAGAGCTGTATTCTTTGGAAAGTCGCATTTTCCTAGAATCCACGGGAATTTATCATTACCCACTCTTCTGCTATCTTCGTGATAAGGAATTTAATGTTAGCATTATTAATCCTATTATCACTAAGAATAGCACAAACATTAACATTAGAAAAGTGCATAATGATAGATTTGATTCAAAAAAAGCTGCCTTAATAGGCTTAAATCCTAATTTAAAAGTTTCCCTTATGCCGTCAGACCTTGCTCTTGACTTAAAAAATCTTTCAAGAGAATATTACGACCTAATGGATAATCGCTCTGCTTACGTAAATAAACTTCAAGCTGAACTTCGTATGGTATTTCCTCAGTATTTGAAAATATTTTCAAAGATAACTACAAATACAGCTCTGACACTATTAGAAAAATATACTTCTCCAAATGCATTTTTAAGTACCTCCAAAGAAGAAATCATTGAGTCTATCAGACTTACTATCCGTTTTGGACTTACATATGCTTATGATAAGTATAATGCCATCATTAAAGCTGCTAATGATGCAAATACTTTTGGTCATGCTGTAAGTAGTAACTTTAAGCGAATTCGCTTATATATCTAGCTTCATTCGAAAGTACGATGAAGAAATTTCTTCAATACTCTCTGATATGCATACACTTGTTGATACAAACGAAACTACTGATTTTGTGAAACAAATTCACTTGATTGAATCATTCAAAGGTGCAGGCTTTCTTTCTGCCGTAAGTCTTATGGCTGAAATCGGAGATTTCTCTGCATTTAACTTACCCAAACAGCTCTTTGCTTACTTTGGTTTGGATCCAGCAGTAAAACAATCTGGTAAATTTAATGGTACGAAAATCAGCATATCAAAACGAGGTTCTCGAATTGCTAGAAGAGTTATTCACACTATGGCTTTAATCAGTATCAGTAAAAACAAAGATGGTTCTGCTAAAAATTCTGTACTTCGAGACTACTATCTTTTGAAATGCCAGAGTAAGCCTAAAATGGTGGCTCTTGGAGCCGTTATGCATAAAGTTTGTAATATTGTATTTGCCATTCTTCGTGATGAAAAAGAGTTTGAAATCATCACACCAGAAGAACACCAAAAGAATTATCGCAAAGCGAAATGCGGCTTCGCTGCGTAGTATAATTTCATAAACACAATTTCTGTTTTTTGTTAATTAATCAAAAGATTATTAAAGTAGCCCTTTTTTAAGGTAATAAAAATATTAATTATTTTTTTATCCTTATTGACATTTCTTAGCTGGACTTAAAACTCAGTACGTTATATAATATGAAAACGCAAAAAAAGTGATACAAGCTTTATAACATAAAAAAATACTGGCTATCTAAAAAATAGCCAGTATCAATTATATTATGATCTATCCTATGATGTTCAACGCTTTAGTGGTTGCCGTAACGCTTGTAATATTAGTAGAGCTAGTAAGTGTAATCTGAATATCATAAGTGTGAGAACCAGCTGTCGGAGTTTGAGTCCATGTCAAATTAGAAATTTCTGTGTGTGCTTCTCCAATTGAAGTAGCAGTACCTGCATTATTAATTGTTATTGAAGCTACAGTAGCTGTATCTTCACGTAACTCATACAGAATTGAATAACTATAAGGAGCTACTAGACCCACTACTATATCTAATTCTACCACGGAATCCAATTTTATTTCCTGTCCAGTCGTAGTTATTGTCTGAGAAAGAAGTGCAGTTGGGGTACCAGTGATTGCATTAGCTGTACTATTCTCCGAAGAAGATAGTATGCTTACAGGTCCCGTTGCTCCAGTTGCTCCTGTTGCCCCAGTTGGACCTGTTGCTCCTGTTGCTCCTGTGTCTCCCGTTGCTCCTGTATCTCCCGTTGCTCCTGTTGGACCCGTTGCCCCGGTTACTCCGGTTGCTCCGGTTTCTCCTGTTGCTCCAGTTTCTCCTGTTGCTCCTGTCGCTCCCGTTTCTCCGGTTGCTCCTGTCGCTCCTGTATCTCCTGTTGCCCCGGTTGCTCCTGTTGCTCCTGTTGGGCCTGTTGGTCCTGTTGCTCCGGTTTCTCCTGTTGCTCCTGTTGCTCCTGTTGGACCTGTTGCTCCGGTGTCTCCCGTTGCTCCTGTTGCTCCTGTTGCTCCTGTTGCTCCTGTTGCCCCGGTTTCTCCTGTTACTCCTGTTGCTCCTGTTGCCCCAGTTGGACCGGTTGCCCCGGTTGCTCCTGTTGCTCCTGTGTCTCCAGTTGGGCCTGTTGCTCCGGTATCTCCTGTTGCTCCTGTTGCTCCTGTTGGACCTGTTGCTCCGGTGTCTCCTGTTGCTCCAGTTGCTCCAGTTGGGCCTGTTGCTCCGGTATCTCCTGTTGCCCCAGTTGCTCCGGTTGCTCCGGTGTCCCCAGTTGCTCCGGTTGCTCCGGTATCTCCTGTTGCTCCTGTTGCTCCAGTTGCTCCTGTTGCTCCTGTCGCTCCCGTTGCTCCAGTTGCTCCTGTTGCCCCGGTTTCTCCGGTTGGGCCTGTTGCTCCTGTTGCTCCTGTTGCTCCGGTGTCTCCTGTTGCTCCGGTTGCTCCTGTTGCCCCAGTTGGACCTGTATCTCCAGTTGCTCCTGTTGCTCCAGTTGCTCCGGTTTCACCTGTTGCTCCTGTTGCTCCGGTTGGGCCTGTTGGGCCTGTAGCTCCGGTTTCTCCTGTTGCTCCTGTTGCTCCAGTTGCTCCAGTTGCTCCTGTTGCCCCGGTTTCTCCGGTTGGGCCTGTTGCTCCTGTTGCTCCTGTTGCTCCGGTGTCTCCTGTTGCTCCGGTTGCTCCTGTTGCCCCAGTTGGACCTGTATCTCCAGTTGCTCCTGTTGCTCCTGTTGCTCCGGTTTCACCTGTTGCTCCTGTTGCTCCGGTTGGGCCTGTTGGGCCTGTAGCTCCGGTGTCTCCCGTTGCTCCTGTTGGACCTGTTGCTCCGGTTGCCCCAGTGTCTCCTGTTGGGCCTGTTGCCCCGGTTGCTCCAGTTGCTCCGGTATCTCCCGTTGCTCCTGTTGCTCCAGTTGAACCTGTTGCTCCTGTTGCTCCCGTTGCTCCTGTGTCTCCCGTTACTCCGGTTGCTCCTGTTGGACCCGTTGCTCCCGTTGCTCCTGTTGGACCCGTTGCTCCTGTTGCTCCGGTGTCTCCTGTTGCTCCGGTTGCTCCGGTTGCCCCAGTTGGGCCTGTTGCCCCGGTATCTCCAGTTGCTCCAGTTGCTCCTGTATCTCCAGTTGCTCCGGTTGGACCCGTTGCTCCTGTTGCTCCTGTATCTCCAGTTGCTCCTGTCGCTCCTGTTGCCCCGGTTACTCCCGTTGCTCCTGTTGCTCCTGTCGCTCCTGTTGCCCCGGTTACTCCCGTTGCTCCTGTTGGACCTGTTGCTCCTGTTGTTCCAGTTGCTCCTGTTGCTCCGGTTTCTCCTGTTGCTCCGGTTTCACCTGTTGCTCCTGTTGCCCCTGTTGCTCCGGTATCTCCAGTTGCTCCGGTTTCACCTGTTGCTCCTGTTGGGCCTGTTGGGCCTGTTGCTCCGGTTTCTCCGGTTACTCCCGTTGCTCCGGTTGGGCCTGTTGCTCCAGTTGGACCGGTTGCCCCAGTTGCTCCGGTTACTCCCGTTGCTCCAGTTGCTCCTGTTGGGCCTGTTGCTCCGGTTGCCCCAGTTGCTCCGGTTGGACCGGTTGCTCCGGTATCTCCTGTTGCCCCAGTTGCTCCGGTTGCTCCGGTGTCCCCAGTTGCTCCAGTTGCTCCAGTTGCTCCGGTATCTCCCGTTGCTCCAGTTGCTCCCGTTGCCCCGGTTTCTCCTGTTGCTCCTGTTGCTCCAGTTGCTCCTGTTGCTCCTGTTGCTCCTGTTGCTCCTGTTGCTCCTGTTGCTCCTGTTGCTCCTGTTGCTCCTGTTGCTCCTGTTGCTC
>NZ_JBJHZX010000019.1:69195-96265 GCF_045310515.1 Candidatus Clostridium eludens
CTCCTGTTGGGCCTGTAGCTCCTGTTACGCCAGTTGGACCTGTTGGTCCCGTTGGGCCCGTTGGACCTGTAATACCAGTAGGTACTAACGTAACATATTCTATATTTAAAAATGGTCTCTGACTAGGAACTGGCCATTCCTTGGAGAAATATCCTATTATAGTATCAATAACATTTTCTATTCCAACCAACGTAATTCCATTATTCGTCATAGAACCATTAAACCAATCAATTACTAAATCTGTTATATCAATATTAATAAAACTACCAACATCACTATCTGTTACATTTACAGAATCGCTTGTTGGATTCAATGCAGGTGCGTTATTCCACGTAACCGTATTTTCCGAAAAGTCACTTGCATTTGTAAATACATTAACAGTTTGCGGCGATAACACTGCATCAGGTATATCTTTTCTAAAAACAAACAATTCTAGCGAAGCCTGCACTATACTGCTTCCTGGAGGAATAACATTAGATAAATCAAATTTCAGTAAACTTCTAAATACATCATTAGCTGGAACAAACACTCCTGTGAATAAAAGACTTGAACTACCAAAATTTGTATTAGGGTTTAACTGAGATATATATGCGTCATCACTAGGATTAACTTGCACAAACGGCATAATTCCATCTCCTCTTTCTCTTTATTCTCTTTTGCTTTTATGACAATATTTATAATCGGGCTATTACAATATATGTTATTATAATAAAATTGGTACAACTAAAACACAATAAAAGATCCTCTACAACACGCAGAGGATCAATAATAATTTAATTAATTTAACTGTTCGATAGTTAATTGTGCACTAACCGAAGGTGCTAACGTTAAGGTAAGCGCAATGGCCGAATTATTTCTTAAAGTAATTACATCACCGGCCGTAAGACTTAATATTGAGCTTCCAGATACTTCCCCGGTTGCTACCAATGCTGAAACAGGCGTTGATGCATTAACCGTACCATTCACAGCCAGTGCAATAGAAGCACCAATTCCAGCGGAAATGCTAATGGAATAGTTAAATTCATATAATCCCGTATTGGGAACAATAATCGTGGTAGTACCAGCTGTATGACTCACACCACTTAAAGGCCCATTATTAGAAAACGGAATATCTGTTCCCCCTATAATCGTGGCATCAACGAGGGTTGCAAGATTATAAACATAGCCAGATGAAGCTAACCCTAATCCTGTAGCACCTGTTGGACCTGTCGCTCCTGTGTCTCCGGTTGCTCCAGTTGCTCCAGTTGCTCCTGTTGCTCCGGTTGCCCCGGTTGCCCCCGTTTCTCCCGTTGCTCCGGTTGGACCTGTAATACCAGTAGGTACTACAGTACCATATTCTATATTTAAAAATGGTCTCTGACTAGGAACTGGCCATTCCTTGGAGAAGTATCCTATTATAGTATCAATAACATTTTCTATTCCAACTAATGTAACTCCATTATTTATCATCCAGCCATTGAACCAACCAATTACCAAATCTGTTATATCAATACTTATAAAACTACCAACATCATTATCTGTTACATTTACAAAATCACCTGTTGGATTCAATGCAGGTGCGTTATTCCACGTAACTGTGTTTTCTGAAAAGTCACCTGCATTTGTAAATACAGTAACAGTTTGTGGTGATAATAACACATCCGGTTTATCTTTTCTATTAACAAATAATTCTAGTGAAGCTTGCAATATACTACTCCCCGCCGGAATAACATTAGATAAATCAAATTTTAGTAAGCTTCTAAATATATCATTAGGTGAAATAAATATTCCTGTGAATAAAAGGCTTGAAGCACCAAAATTCGTATTAGGATTTAACAGAGATATATACGCATCATCACTAGGATTAACTTGTACAAACGGCATAATTCCATCTCCTCTTTCTCTTTATTCTCTTTTGCTTTTATGACAATATTTACAATCGGGCTATTACAATATATGTTGTTATAATGGAATTGTATACAACAAACAATCATTTATCATGAATATATTAAGAGTGTTAGCTAACTACACCCTTCAGCAAAAAAATAAAAAGCACTCAACTTACTAAAGTATTGAACGCTTTTTACCATTATTATTTTATTATTCATGTAAAACCACTACAATTTCTTCTACATTATGAAAAGTAACGGACTTGATATTTAAAATACTATCCTCTTGGTGCATACATAATAATAATAATTCCCACTAATGCAATAGCTCCACCAATTAAATCAAATTTGTCTGGAATAACATTATCTATTTTCCATCCCCATAAAATTGAAAGGACAATAAATATTCCCCCATATGCAGCATATACCTTACCAAAATTAGCATTTTGAGGTTGAAAGGTTGGTATTATTCCATAGATCACAAGACTTATAGCTCCAGCTAATGCATACCATATACTTTTATCATCTCTTAACCACAACCATATAAAATAACCTCCTCCTATTTCAAATAATCCTGCCAATATAAAATAAAATATTGATTTAATTATCTCCACTGCAATAACTCCTTTCAGCAATTGGAAATAATTTTTTTCTTATATTCCATTATCTCAATTGCCCTTCAATTTCTTCTATTATATGACAAAATTATCATTCCTGCATACCCTAAAAAGCTCTAATATTACTACAAATTATGCTGAAAATATACCTCAATACAAAAAAATAAAAATAAGTACCTAAGATGACGGTACTTATTTTCATATAATATCATTTAAAGGATACAATTATAGATTGAATATTACCTTTAATACACTATATTCTGGCGGTTGCACTTCAATTTAGCGTGCCCTGCAACCACAGACACATCTGGTAACTACCATTATTTTTGGAGAGATATATGTAAATAAAGTATTTTTATTATTTTCATTTTCGCTAAGGTTATTTCCTTAGGACACTTATTATTATATAAGGTTTTTGTTACAGCTTAATGTCATATACATTAACTATTTGTAAACAATATAAAACTAACTATTAATTTCTATGTAGTTATTATTTTCCTGATTATCATCCAATAATTTAATTTTATTTAATAATCTACCTGAATATCTTCAGCATATGATCAATACAAATACGCAAACTATTACAGAAAGGAGATGATATTTTTGTCTGGAAAAAATAGAATATTAGTACCAGAAGCCCGGCAAGGTCTGGAAAAATTGAAGATTGAAGCCGCAGAAGAGTTAGCTAAATATAATAAGAATCACAATCCAGAACAACAGCATTTTTCTATCGGAGGTCAGATGGTTAAAAAAATGATTGAAAGTTATGAAAAAAATTTAAAATAAATTTTATCCGATCACTACCACTGCTAGCACCCCATCGCACTCTGTGAAAGCGATTCACACAAAATTAAGAATTTTGGTTCTCTGCTTTTCTATCAAAGTGGGGGATAAGCATTGCTACGTGCCTGGATAAGCTCTTCCCCTAAAGGATAACGTATTCTAGTGCTAAAGACACTAAGAATACTGTTAATAAGGTTCAGCTGGAGAAAAGCAATCCCCATAAGCAAACTCCACCTGAACCTAAGAATCACTTGATATAAATTCTGTATAATGGGTGGGAAAGTGAGAAAAACTTCTGCTCTTCCACCAAACTGCACTAAAAATATTTCCTTTAAGTAGCTTTGTTTATATCCTCTTAACTGAACAAAATTATACAAATCAATATTTTTGAATCGACAATAAGTCTTCACTTCTGTCAATAATATATTTATATGAATCATAAACTCCTTGATTATAAAATTCTGGTGCCAGTTCTTCTATAATGAAGTTTAAAATCAGACTTGAAGCCAAATCACCTAATTCCTCGTCTCTTTCATTTAAAAAATAGCTTTTTATTGTAGAAATCATGTCTTCTCTTTTTTCTTTACTTAATTTAATTTTATCTTTATCACGCATACAATGCCTCCATTTTAAATTCTTATTATGAATACCAGTAGTTACTTTTTATTTATGTATTTAGTAAATATTAAGATTCTTCCTTCCCATATTGCACTTTCTCATTTTACGCCACTACATAAAATTAGCAAATATTGATGCTCCAATTACTGTAAACAGACCAGACACTACTATAGCAAGACTGCTCATAGCCCCTTCAATTTCTCCCATTTCCATTGCCTTTGATGTTCCAATGGCATGAGAAGCGCTACCAATAGCTATTCCTTTAGCAATGGGTTCACTAATGCGAAAAATCTTACATATTACTTCAGCAAGCATATTACCAAGTACACCAGTTATGATAATAACAGCTACAGTAATAGTTACTATTCCACCTAATTCTTCTGATACTCCCATTCCAATTGCAGTAGTAATTGACTTAGGTAATAAGGTTACATACTGTTTATGGGTAAAGTGAAAAAGCATAGAAAATAAAAGCACGCTTCCAAGGCTAGATAATACACCAGAAATAATTCCTATCATAATTGCTTTTATGTTACTTTTTAGTAATTCAAGCTGCTGATACAAAGGTATTGCAAGACAAACAGTAGCAGGAGTCAATAAATAACTCAAATATTTAGCTCCATTATTATAGCTATTATAATCTACCCGGAAAATAATCAAAACAACCATTACAAATATAATTGAAATAAGCAAAGGATTAAAAACTGCCTTTTTAAATTTTTTCTTTAAAAATAGTCCAATTTCATAGCCTAAAATACTCACTGTTACTCCAAAAAACACCGAGTTACATAAAAATTCTTTCAATTTTTATTCCTCTTTTCTAATCTGACCATATGCTGTGTAACTTGTCCCGTCACTGCCATTACAATAACTGTGGTTAAAATAGTTATTAAAATAACAGGTATACATATATCCTTTAATACTTTCCACGAAACCAACAAACCTGCCGCCGCAGGTATAAACATTAACGGCATAATTTCTATGAGAAAATTTCCAGTGTCTTTTACTTGTTCAAGAAGAATAACTTTTTTCTTTAATGCTAAAAGCATAAGAATTAAACCGTATATACTGGCAGGAACAGGTAGTGGAATGATATATTTTAATATCTCTCCTATAAAAGTAACCGTTAGAATAACCCAAAACTGTCTAATAAATTTCATAAAAATACCCTTTCTGAATTGATACCATTTTCATATTCTATCAGAGATTACTTTCTCACCCAGTATATCATATTGTCCATAATATTTCACCAACTAGGATAACCTATTAAATATTAAAAAACTGATCAAGCTGAAATTTCAGCTCAACCAGCATTTTATTCAGGTTTTCACTATTTTATTAGCGTACAGGTAAAGTCCTTTTACCCCTTAAAAATGAAGCTACTGCCGCAATAATTGACAATACCATTGAAATATAGAAAGCAATACGCAAACTAGCCATTACAGCGGGAGCAATCAATTCCGAAAAAAAGACTTTACCCAGAATGAGTTGCTGGCTGGCTTGAGGCAGCTGATGAAGAACTCCTGCAGGTAGGAGCTGAGCCATAGGATTATAGCCTAGGAAAGCTGCGAATAAAGCTCCAGTAGGTGGTAAATTAGCTACTTGAATAGCCACCGCAGAAGGTACCCCCGCATTTACAAGCCCCTGATACATAGCTGATGGCAAATGATGGGTCAAACCAAGGATCAAAATGCTGAAATATAATGTCATACTTAATGCTGTACCAGTATTTTGCAAGGTAGCTCGCATCCCCGATGAAGCTCCCCGATGCTCTGGAGGAACAGTATTCATAATGGCGGTAGTATTAGGTGCAGCGAACATGCCCATACCCACTCCAGCTAGCAGTAAAATAATCACAAACGGCAAATAACTAAAGTTGGCTGGTAAAAAAGTCAATAACATAAATGATAATGCTGTTAACAACATACCCACTGTAGAAAACCCTCGTGCACCATAACGATCAGATAAGTATCCGCTCATAGGTCCTATGATAAAGAAGCCTATCATCATAGGAAGCATATAGATTCCTGCCCACAAAGGAGTTTGTTCAAAATCATAACCATGAAGTGGTAACCAAATTCCCTGCAGCCAGATAATCAGCATAAATTGCAGCCCGCCACGAGCTATGGACGACAAAAATAAACTAAGATTCCCCGCTGCAAAAGCTCTGATCTTGAACAGTTCTAAACGAAACATAGGCATTTCTGTATGCAGTTCAACATAAATGAAAATAGCCAGAAGTACTATTCCAATTATTATACCTCCCATAACCATGGGATTACCCCAACCCATTTTAGCCTGGCCATATGGCATAATTCCATATGTAAGAGCTAACAGTAATACTGTCAGACCTACTGCAAAAGTACCATTACCAAGCCAATCAATTTTCTGACGTTCTAGTAATTTACCGGTCTCTCTTAATTTAAGATACGCCCAAATCGTACCAAGCAACCCTACAGGCACACTAACCAAAAAAATCAAGCGCCAGTGCAAATCCGCTAAAAGGCCACCTACGATTAGCCCTGCCAAAGAGCCACCAATACCAAGAATTTGGTTAAGTCCCATAGCCATACCTCTTTGTGAAACCGGAAAAGCATCTGTAATAATAGCCGTACTGTTGGAAAATAGGAAACCAGAACCCACACCTTGCAGCAGACGCAAGATAACCAATTCCATAGCTCCTGTACTCCCCTTTCCTGGAGTAAAAGCCAGTAGTATTGAAGCAACTGTAAAAATGGCAAAACCCAAATTATATAATCTGGATCGTCCAAAAATATCCGAGATTCTACCAAAAGAAACCAAAAGAGTAGCTGTTACCACTGTGTAACCCATGAGAAGCCACAGTAAATAAGCAGTACTCCCAGGTGCCATTGGATTAATATTAATCCCCCTAAAAATGGCTGGTAGAGAAATTAAAACAATATTTGCATTTAATGCAGCCATAAAAACGCCTAATGATGTATTGGATAAGGCAATCCATTTGTAACGTGAATTTTGCATAATATACATCCCTTTTCTTTTGATATTTTACGATGCTAGAGCTCCGCCATTTTCTAGAATCAATTTAGAAAAGATAATTCCCTTGTCCCATAGATCGGTGGCGTAACAATGCCTATCCTCCACTTCCCAGAAGTGACGGATATTATTAGTAATGGTAGCATTTAGGTGAAAGCTCTCTATCGCGTTATTTTGTATACAATAGTATAACACCTTGTTTACATTAGCGTCAACGTCAGATATTGGGTTTAAATTTATGGTAATTAATGGTTCGTAATGCAATTATCACAAATTCATGATAAAGCGAACAGCCTATTAATATGGCTATTTCTTTATTGGAGGTTATAAATGGGATATAGATGCATAGGAATAGATACGAGAGGATTTGGCAATTCGGATAAGCCCTATAGCGGCTATGGCTTTGACAGATTGTCAGACGACGTCAGATGCGTAATTAATGTATTAAAATTACATGATATTACATTGGCAGGTCATTCGAATGGAGGCGCAGTAGCCATTCGATACATGGCTCGTCATAAAGGTTATGGTGTATCAAAGCTTGCTCTTTTCGCTGCAGTAGCACCTAGTCTCATCAAGCGTCCCAATTTCCCTTATGGCTTAGATAAAGAAACTGTTGTTCAAATTATCCAAGATACATACACTGACCGTCCTAAAATGCTTCAAGGTTTTGGGGATATATTTTTCTATCAGCATATAACTAAAGCCTTCTCAGATTGGTTCTTCCAATTGGAATTGCAGGCAGCAGGCTGGGCAACTGCGGCCATTGCAAACACATGAATACGTGAGGTACTATTTTCCGATCTAGCAACAATAAATGTTCCAACTATAATTATTCATGACAAAGTGGTTCCATTTCCGCTAGCTGAAATACAAGAGCAAAGTATTAAAAATTCAAAACTTATGCCATTTAGATACAGCGGTCATGAATTGTTCTACGATGAACATAATAAATTTAATGAAGAATTGATAAAGTTCATTGAAGAATAAGGCTTTTGTACTGCAAAACGTCCTAGGTGAAATACTAAAAATCGATGTAAAATCATTATTTTAAATCTATAATATCTACATTAAAGTGTTTATTTGTGTTTAAATCCCTAACTTGTATATTATCATCTTTATCTGTGCTTATGCTTTCAAGCCACACAGGATTATTTTTGTATTTTACTTCTATAATTCCTTTAGATTGAAGTATTTCTTTTACCCTTTGTTTATCCAAACTTATCATCTCCTGTATGTAGTTTTACACATAAATTCTTAAATTATACCTAATTATAAGCAGTTTGCAATTTTGCTTTAGACACATACAGCCTTGGACTTGATAATAGTCCAAGGCAACTGATTATATATATTAAAAAGTTATGGATTTAAATTTTAGAAAAATCCTCCATAGCCGTATCCATAGCCGTATCCATATCCACCTACTGCACCTAATAGTAAACCTGCTGCAAGCAGCCCTAGCCAAGAACTATTTACATGACCAAGTCTATGTCCCTTCATATCATGCACATGCCAACCATTAAAATAACATATTGGCCTCCCATTAGGTTTATAGATAGTTCTATTTCTTACATATCCAATTTGTCTGCACTTTGCATCATAAAGCACTGGATCATTAATATATCCAATGACTCTATGGTTTCCGTCATAAACAGTATTACCTTTTAAATGCCCTACCCTTCTATCATTGCTATCATATATCCTTTCCATATAGCACTCACCTTTTCATATTATATTTAAATAAGCTGTAATAATAATTCTACGCGATATATTATATGAAAATTTGGCTCTATTGCTACAAAATCAATATGGCTTCAAATCTACATGAACATAGTGCAAAAATTAATTTAAACTTAATTTAATAATCACGTTTTTAATTATTGTTTCATAAATTGTAAATGGATATATTTGTGGAGGGCTAATAATGTATATATTAGATAATTGTAGATATTGTCCATTCATGGGGAATTTCATGAAAAAAGACAATACTAATAATTATAATAACAATCAAAATATTAAGTATAAACCAAATGAAAGTAATAAAAAAAATACCAATGCTAACAATCAAAATGTTAAACATCAATCAAATGAAGCTAATAAAAAAAATGCTACTTCTAACAACCAAAATGTTAAACACCAATCAAACGAAGCTAGTAAAAAAACTCCTAACACCAACAATCAAAATGTTAAGAATGAATCAAATGAGGCTAATAAAAAAAATACTACTATCAACAGCCAGAATGTTAAACCAAACGAAAGTAATGAAAAAAATATTAGCAATGAAAATACTAACCATAAATCAAATGAAAGTAACCATAAAAATACTTTATGTGAACAATTTGCCAACATTCTGGGTGGTAAAGTGATAGGATCTAAGGTAGGAGGTTGTATCGTGGAAAGACCTAGAAATAATCTAAGAATAACTATATCTGGAAGGCCTGTATCCACAGTAATTACAGCCAAATTTTCATATGAAAGCATGGACATATCTGGAAGAACCCTTAACTTAGGAGAAACAGTAGTTCTTGAAAGTGAAATAAATAAATTTATAAATGTCCTTAGAAAAAATGAAATAGATATTGCGGCACTTCATAATCATTGGATATATGATAATCCTAAAATATTGTATGTTCATTTTCAGTCCACAGAAAATCCTCTGGATTTTGCCAGAAAAGTAGCTGAAGCTTTTAAAGTGCTTAAATGAAAATGTTTTTATTAATTTAATAAAATTGAAATTCAATCCATAGGTGACATTTCTATATTAGCAAAATAAAGGGGCTGTTGCATTAGCAATTTTTTTAAATCGCTATGAACAGCCCCTTTATTTAATATTTTATTTTAAATTCTGTTCATAAGCTTGAATCATTTTTTTAACCATATTTCCACCTACGGATCCAGCTTCTCTAGCAGTTAAATCTCCATTGTAACCATTTTTTAAATTTACTCCAACTTCCTGAGCTGATTCCATTTTAAACTTATTTAAAGCTTCTCTAGCTTGTGGTACTACTAAATTATTACTGTTACGTGCCATAATTAACACTCCTTTTTATAGTAATCTTTACTGCTTATACTTAAAGTTTGCACAATTTTATAAAAAATACTCTAGGTAATTTAATGGACATTTGGAAATGCTTATAAAAATAAATTGAATTGGGTATAATATTAATACTCTAATATCTTACTGGTCATGGATTTAACATGAATCACAATAAAAACTCTGGAATTACCAGAGCTTTTTTATTTGAATTACATAAGTGTATTCAGGCAAATAGTATTAAAAATAAGTACACTAGCTGCCGCCAGCGCTTATTTCTAATAGAAACAGCTAAAATCTTGGTAAATCTTTTAAATTATCAACATCCATAACATTAGGATCAGCTACTAAATATTCCCCTCCATCTCCTCCTTTAACCACACCTACTCCTTCAATTATGTGTTCTCTTGCCATCATTATAGCATGATTTAATGGAAGTACCTGACCATTTTCAAGTAATACATCCGTAATTTTTCCCTGTTTATTTTTTTTTATCTTAACAATTTTTGAATTTTTCATCATGCAACCCTCCTGATTGGTATACCATTCAGGTATATTTTTTGAAAAAACTCAGTTATTTATACAGAATTTTTTATGTTATTCCTTCATAATTATTTGGATTAAATTACATAAAAATTTTTGAATTATTTTTTTATACTGGGGCATATTAAGTAGTGTAAAGGACATGAGGATTGAGCCAAAGCTTATGTATAATAAAAACATACGTAAGTTAGCCTAAATTGTATATACAATTTAAGGTAGATCTTATATGTTGATGAAAGGTTTCATTATGGTTAATTATATTGATTATAATGGGATCCCAAATTATTGTATAGGGTCTAGCGAAGATTATGCAGGGTGCTGAGATGGTTGTATACAGCTAAAGGGTTGTATATAGCTGTGTAGGTATGTTGTATGGTTGAACGAATCATGAATATAGGTGGTGAACTGTTTAATTATGGTTTGAAAAATCATATCTACTGTGATTTAAGGATCATAATTGGATATTAAGTTATCTGTATTGGTGTAAGGTAAATCTTTATGGTCTTTTCTTTTTTTATTTTACACATATCAGTTTTTCCCTCCAATTGGGTTTTTATAGTTTAAATAGCAGCATAAAAAATTCTCAATCTATCTTTTCATAAAAACTTTATCTGAAAAATAACCTAAAGAGTCATTTTTATTTTATTCGTTAAAATAGTCTTAAATATATTTATTATCTTTTATCGTAACTTAACTAACTTTATAAAATAGTTAAATATACCCCTAGGTTTTTCCTCATCATGAAAGTAACTAGATAAAACATCATCAAACCATATAATTATTATAGTTAACAGATACCAATATATGAGGTTCTTTAAACATATCTGCCCCATAAAATTAAATCTCTCCTTAGAATAATCCCACAAATTTAAATGCAAGTATAAATTAAAAAATGCTCCTGCAAGCAATTCTATCATTGTAATTAAAGAACCTCCTATAAACACCTGCTGCCACATTTTAAGGTTATAGTATTTGGGTCTATCATTTAAGCTCCCAATCAATATGGCACATAATCCACCTATAGGAAACATCCATAAAGAAGTCCACCCACATAAACTCCACCTAGATATACCCTTAAAACCTATTAACGAGCAGGAGTACGCCCTGGAAAATACTTCTACGTTTAAGTAAATGCTCCCGAAGACAAAAAAGTGGATTATTTTGTTTTTTAAGTATTTCAACTAAATCACCTTCTATATTTATAGTAATAGTCACTTCCTAAGTAAGTTCATTTATATATATTATTAATGTCTCCAAATAGTCTGTTTTATTTGTAAAAAATTTATGCAGATCTGTACCTAACTTAATCATTTAGCTGGTATTCATATATACTTTTATCTCTTTACTAAATTTTATCAATTATAAGTGCCATAATAAATTGGTAAACCATACTATAATGCCAAGGGGGTAAGGCTTATGTCTTGTTGTAATGAAGTCCAAGCACATGACCATGAATTTTTAGGAAGTACCATGCTAGCTGAATTAGAGGAAGATCCTCATAATCATAGATTTGCCGGAGTATCTGGTCCAGCACTTAGAATTACACGTGGACATGTTCATGTAATTAAAGCAAGAACAGACTTTTATGAAGATCATTTCCACGAAGTAACAGTAACCTCAGGACCTCAAATAGATGTTGGAGGTGGCAGACACATTCATTTTGTAAAAGCAACCACTACAGAAGCAGATGGCCACATTCACAATTTAATTTTTGCTACACTTATTGAGGATCCTATTTCAGAAGAAGCTTAATTTTTAAAAAGCAGAGCTATTTACGTAGCTCTGCTGCACATCCTATTGAACTTATTATGTAATAATAATCATACCTTATATTTCCATGCATAATAAATCTAATTTTACATATCCTATTTGTGTAAACTTTCCTTACATTAAATACTTTAAATACTTTTGTATTAATATTTTCGTTCTTCAATGTAATCATTATTTTCCTTTATGCCGGGGATAAGTAATCCTCGGTATTTATTATATTTTAAAATTTTTGTTTTACAATATCATAAATATTATTCTAAACAAGAAAGCAGCTAAAATGAAGTTGCTTTCTTTTTTATTTTTATTAACCCAGAATAGCCTTTAAATCAGCTTCTGGTGTACTTATTGGCTTTAAATTAAATTTTTCTACCAGAACATTCAATACATTAGATGAAAAAAATGCCGGCAGTGATGGTCCAATGTAAATATTCTTAATTCCTAATGCAAGCAGTGTCAAAAGAATACAAACAGCTTTTTGCTCATACCATGAAAGTACAAGAGTCAAAGGCAAATCATTTACGCCGCATTCAAAAGCACCTGCAAGTGCAACAGCTACCTGAATTGCTGAATAAGCATCATTGCACTGGCCCATATCCATAATTCTTGGAAGTCCGCCTATTTCTCCTATGTCAAGATCATTGAATCTGAATTTGCCGCATGCAAGAGTAAGTATTACTGTATCCTTAGGAGTCTGTTTTACAAAATCTGTATAATAATTTCTTCCAGGTCTTGCACCATCACAGCCTCCCACCAAGAAGAAATGCTTTATTTGGCCAGCTTTCACTGCATCAATTACCTTATCGGCAACACCTAATACAGTATTTCTTGCAAACCCTGTCATTAACATAGAGCCACCATTAATTCCTGTAAATGTTTTATCTTCATTCCATCCACCCAATTCAAGTGCTTTATTAATAACTGGTGTAAAATCCTTAACTCCATTCCCACCTTCAGGAATGTGAGCTAAACCTGGGAAACCCACAACTGATGTAGTATAAACCTGTTCTGCATAGCTTAGTTTTGGGGTCATAAGACAGTTTGTTGTATATAAAATAGGGGCTGGGATCCCGTCAAATTCCTTTTGCTGATTCTGCCATGCTGTTCCAAAGTTACCTTTAAGATGAGAATATTTCTTTAATTCTGGATATCCATGTGCAGGTAACATCTCTCCGTGAGTATAAATATTAATACCCTTTCCTTCAGTTTGTTCCAGGAGCTGCTTTAAGTCAAGTAAATCATGTCCAGTAATTACGATAAATGGACCTTTCTCAACATTAGTTGTTACTTTAACAGGTGTTGGATGTCCATAAGCTTCTGTATTTGCTTTGTCTAAAAGAGCCATACATTTTAAATTGATATTACCAAACTCCATGAGCAAATTAAGCCACTCATCTACTGAATGCTCTCTTGCAAGAGATTCCATACCTTTGAAGAACCATTTTATTACTTCAGAATCTTCTTCACCCAATACATAAGCATGCCACGCATAAGCAGCCATTCCACGAAGACCTAAAAGTAAAGTAGAACGAAGAGAGACTATATCTTCATTTCCTGTCCAAAGTTCCTTTGGATTATAATTATCCCCTCCACTAAAAGCATTTTTTTCTGCCTCAACCTTAGCCTTAAAATCATCAATATTAGACGCATCAAAATTTACATTTGTAACTGTCATGAATAGTCCCTGCATCATAAGTTCAGCTGCTTTCTTTGAAGGAGTTTTGTCTTTTACTGCTCTTGCAAGTCCTATAAGAGAAGCTGTTAATTCATCTTGCTTATTTGATACCTCAGGTTTTTTACCACAGACTCCAATATTTGTACAGCCCTTTCCACCTGCTGTTTGTTCACATTGAAAACAAAACATATTGCTCATAAATATACCTCCTGATATGTTATTTTATTATTTTACCATTTTGTTACTTCTGTATAATAATTATATTATATTTATTTCAACAATTCGGTATCTAAGGATACAAAAAGAGGCTGGTGATAAAAATAATAGTTATAACAAAAATTTTTTGATATTTTTTTAACGTAAAAAAGCCTATATGGTTGCATATGGACCTTTTCAGTCATTCAAATTTGATGTTTATTTCCAATTAAATTCAACTTCATAATAATATTTTTTCATAAAATCTAGTCTATTTTTACGTTTGGCATACTTTAGTGCTTGATTATGTACTACTTCTTTAGTTTCTTCATTAAATTCAAAAGCTTTTACTATATCAACATACATTCCAGTTTTAGTTTGTCTTTTTATTACTTCCCAATACATTTAATATACCTCCCATAAGTATTCTTTATATTTTTCTGGCTAGCAATGGTAGACTTCTGATAAATGAGAACTGAACTTGCATAAAATTCAACGCCAAAAACCCAATCTCCATTAAACTCTTTGTAGATTGGGTCGGTTGCACCATTAACTCCTCATGATCTAGGTGCCCTAATATGGATCATGTTTCATTGTTCCCCTTACATAATTATATCTTAAGTGTATCATATCATATAATTTATAAAAATATTATCACAATTTGTCTTAATATTTGAAAATTATAATTAATTTATCTTTACTTACCACTTAGTTGACAATTATATTATCCCAGCAATTTTTTTACCATAGGGTTAATTTTTGATCTATCAAATTTACCGCTAATCTTAGGCATAATCTCTTTCATTATTTTTCCAATATCTGCTGTTGTATAATTTCCACCAGCTATAATTTCTTTTAACATGGCCTCTACTTCACTTTCATCTAATTGCTTTGGAAGATATGGAGTTAAAACTTCAAGGGCAAAATTTCCTTCTGCTATTTTTTCCTGGTTATTTGATTGTTCGGCATATCCTAATGTCTCTTTTATTTGTTTTATATTTTTTTCTATTATTCTTATAATTCCTTCATCAGAAATATCTTTTCTTTCATTAACTTCAAATGCTTTAATATCAGCATTTATTAATCTTAAAACACTTACTTTTGCCTTATCTCTTGCCTTCATTGCTGCTATTTCATCTTTTTTTATCAATTCTTTTAACATAATCTCTAGTTAGTAAACTTGCCTACTAACCTGTCACCTCTTTTCTATAGAATAATTTACCTACTTAAATTATACTATTATTTCAAATAAAATCAAAATTCATGATTAATTTTATTAACTTTTCTTTCCTTGCCAGCAAGTGCCTCACCACTTAGTATCGTAGCCCCACCATGCATAAAAGTTGTTATACATTCAAAGACTTCATCTTTCTTGTCTGTAATTATAAGCAGTACCTTGCTTCCATTGCTTATTCCCCTCATTTTTCCAGTATAATATTTTGAATTCTACACATCATATTCACATAAGGTTATATCAATATATTGAACCTATTAATATCGGACATTTTGCATGAACTAAAATACTATGCTTAAATATATTCGATATTTCCCTTTATACCGGGGATGAATAATCCCTGGTGTTTTTTTATATCTCAATTTTAGTATAATAAATTCAATTTAGGATATTATATTAATAAACCATTACATATTAATATTTTTACTTTCAATCATTTGTAGTGTTTCGTTCTTTTTTGTACTAGGATAATGAATCCTAGTACTTATTTTTTCCCAATTTCTTTTATTTCATGGTGATCAACCTTAAAATTTTTTTCTTTCCTATGTTGACAATATATAAAGGTACCTGTATAATATTTTTTAAAGGTACCTTCATATATTCTTTTGAAAGAGAGGAAAAACTATGGAAAATAATAATTTAGATTTACTTGGACAATTTGCACGTCTTCAGTGGCTTCTGCATCGATATCATCATCAAAACCTTAGATACCACGGTCCTATGGGTGATCCTCACCGGGGTCAAGGGCGGGTATTGGCTCTACTAAAACTGAAACCAGAGATAAGCCAGAAAGACCTTTCTAATATTTTGGATATGCGTTCTCAATCTTTAGGAGAGTTACTAGCAAAACTGGAGCGGAATGGATATATCACTAGAACACCTTCTCAAACAGATGGTCGTGCTATGGATATCCACTTGACCGAAGCTGGAAAAAAGGCATCAGAGCAAAATGAACAACAATTGGATACCGAAGAGTTATTTGAATGCCTAAATAAAGAGGAACAAGCTTCTCTAAGCAATTATCTGGATCGTGTAATCTCCACATTGGAACAACAACTTGCTGATAATGAATCAAAGCCAGATCTTCAAGACCGTCTGAGATCCTTTGCTCCATATTTTCATATGAGAGGCGGCCATTCACATTTTCATGGCAGACACTTTTGTCAGCGTTCTGGCATGAACGGCCATCCATCTTTTGATGATAGGAGCTTTGATAGTGGTGCTAACATGAATGACCATCAACCTTTTGATGGCAGAGGCCAACATTCTGACGAAGAAAATAAACCTGACGATACTCCAACGAAAAGCTAATCTCCAGTGATCAAGTGATTCTTAGGTTCAGGTGGAGTTTGCTCATGAGAAATGCTTTTCTCCACCTGAATCTTATTAACAGTATTCTTAGTGTCTTCAGCACTTAGAATACGTTATCCTTTAGGAGAAGAACTTATCCAGGCGCGTAGCACCTCTTATCCCCCACTTTGAAGAAGCTGGGGGTGTTAGCAATGGTAGCGTTCGGATAAAATCGTATATGGACTGCTTCTAACTATGGTAGAATAAAGCATATGCACATTTTCAATAGGTAGTGAGAAGCTGCTAATGCAAAAGAGGAGATTATATCATTTTTCCAAATAATATAATCTCCTCTTTATGTAACCCTTAATAATATGCCTATTTTATCCAACTTTGAACTTCTATAAAACTGCCTTCTGGATCTTTTGCATAAACAACAGTTAAAATACCAACATGTACAAATATATATCTAAATTTGTAGTTCATTATCCAGTAAAATAAAAAACTCTTCAATTAAATCTGTATCCACCACATTACCATATAAATTAACAGTAAAAGTAATAGTATTATTAAAACTTGTAAATGCCAATTGAAAATAAGGGGGATATTTTATAGAGCCACTTACAAATGCATCTTCTACAAGTGTTTTACCAAATATAAGTTTACTGGAATCAATGATTCCTATATTTGTTATTCCAATCATAGGATTTACGTAGTTATTTTTTATTATTTTTTTTACTGTAAAAAAAGGTAAGAATTTAAATAATAAATTTAATGTGGATAAACCATTTAGGCCTGGAAATGCTCTTTTCTTTTTATTCATTTCAGCACTTACTTTCCTAACTGTTTCTTCAAAATTATTCCCTATATCAGAACCTATATTACACATAATCATAGATGATAAATTACAGATACCTGAAGCCTTTTTATTTGGAAGATATCGTCTTAGATCTACCATACAAGGAATAGTTAAGGAATCATTTCTATTTAAATTAAGTATTTTATATAATATCCTATAATATGCAGCTAAAATTATATCATTAATGGTGACTGAATGTTTTTTGCTGTATTTTTTAAGTAACTCAAATCTGCTCGGAGAAAGTCTATGAATTAAAATAAAAGGATAACAACAATCCTGATTAGTACTCATTGGAAAACAAATGTCATTTTTATTTTTAGTTGGCTCATTGGGTAATAAAAAAATTTTTAGTTTGTCCGCTATTTTGAAGTGTTTATATATTTGTTTTGAACTTCTGCTGCCATTTATATATTTCATGTTACTATAAGTGCCATTTTCCAGTCTGGTGTAAATTTCACCCAGGAGGTATAAATACTCTTTAAAGGCAGCTCCATCACATACCATATGATTCATTATAATGCATAGAGTATCCTTATTTGAGGCTCTTATTACTCTAACTGATAATTGGGGTCCTGTGAATTCATTGATCACCTTGGTAATAAATCGCTGAACTTCTTCATCCTTACTAGTGCAATCCACAAATGAGATTATATCTTTGTCATTTAAATTATGAACTTTTTTCCAATATGCATGGAATTTATTTACTACAAATCGACTTCCAAGTATAGGCACTATATCCATGGATAAAAGGACAGCTTTTTTAATTAAATCTCTTTCTAGGGTGTCTTCAAAATATATGACACCATGAAGCTGATGATCATTATATTCTTTAAAAAAGAATTGCATCTGATCCCAAATTTCAGTATGAAATCGTACATTTCCATTTATCTTATTAATTTTTGCATTAATCATATTATTAATCCCTTCATCTATTTCACCCTTCTTACATTTGCTAAATTCAATAATTTTTGGTAGGCACTAGAATTTTTTCTTCCACAAAGACAAATGGCATATTGGATAATTTCTTGTAAACACATTGAAGGAATACTAACCGAATTTTCCTTACTATAACTTAGAAAACACAGCAATTGATTATATATTGCTTCAGCAATTCTGATTCCGACAGTATTTTCTGGATTTTTATCATCGCTTTTTCTAATTATACCAGAAAAACCGTTTATCTTTTCCCTAGAAATATCAATTTGTATCCAATTTGCAGGAAAATTTATAAATATATTATTGTACATACTCTCATTTTCATATCCACGTTGATTAAACTTATCTCCAAATAATACATTCAATGATGTCTGCTCCACTCTAATTCCTGCATTTAATATTGCTTCACTGTAATTATCATCCACATTATTGAGGTTAGGTTTTATCAAAAATCCATATTTATATTTATTAATAAAATTATTTGAAAGCACTTCCTTTTTCCAATCAATATTTAAAACATCACCATTTTCTTTAAAAGGAACAAAAAACTGAAAAATTTTAATTTCATCATTTTTTCTAACATAGTGAGCTGGTATTTTGGCCAACTCTTCTCCCTTCTCATTTTTATAGTTTATAATAATATCATATTTAATATCCAGCATAACCTTTTTTATATACTCTAATATCTTATTTATATCCACATCTCTATTTAAATATAATTTTATCTCTGTACCTATATCTATATCTTCCCCACGTTCAATAAAAAAGCACCCATCATAATTAGGTATATGGAGTTTTAAACACTCACTATCAGGAAGAAAGTATTTAGTTTTTACTTCTATTTCTCGGCATACCATAAATGAGGACAAAAAACCTATTCCAAAATTGCTAATGGGTTTATAGCTAATATTTAAATTCTCATATTCATCGTCTGAATAGAAGCTTCTCCCTATACTAGTAAAATATCTTTCAATTTTATACCTGTCCATGCCCGTTCCATTATCTTTAATTTTAAAGTATGGTCTACTATTTTCATCCTTTCCAATTTCAATATAAATTAATTTTGGAAAATCAATTTTTTCTTTAACTTCTCTGACTGCTATAGCATCTATAGAATTTTGAATCAATTCTCTTGCAAACACCTCTTTTGAAGAATATATGTTATCCCCTGTGAGCAGTGGCAAAAGAGTTGGAATATAAGCTTCAAAATTATAATTATCAAGTGTATCTTTTAAATTATTTTTATCTATTTTAGGAATTAAATGATATAGCTTAAATCCTATTAATTTAAAATAATCTTGAAACTTATTTATTATTAAATCAAATTCTTTAACAAATAATACTGCAATTTTATGTGCTGTAGCTTCATTGCACAACAGTTGTATATAGACACTTCTTTTATCAGCATCAGATTCAATAGCTATTCTTGGTGCTGGAACATTTTCATGAAATTTGTTTTTTTCCATTTTAATATTTACTTTATATTTAATATTTTCATTATAGAAGTCATCTGCATATTCTGTAAATACCAAATATAAATCTGAAAAAAATATACCAATCATGCTAAAAACCAAATATTGCCTAGCAATCTTATTGGTACTATTGCTTAGTAACTGATTACATTTATCTCTCAGGTGCGTTAATTTTTTTATTGTAAACAATGAATGAAAATCAGCAGCACTAATATCAAAATCAGAAGATAACAAAAGATCATTAAACAATTCTTTCAATATTGATGAGGCATATTCTAAATATTGTGCATCTTTTTCAATAATACTCTTATAGCTTAATGTTCTATAATTAATAGCATATAGTAAGAAAAGAATATTTTTATAGTCCGTATCCAAATACTTATAAACATCCTGAAATCCTGTTATTGCCTCACTAGTCCAGTTAATTATTTCATTACAAGTTTTATAAATCTTAAATATCTTTTCCGATGATATCATATATTCCATGTATGCATCATAATTTGCAGATTTTAAAATGTCCAAAAGTTTAATAACTCTATGTGAAATATTCTTTGAAGGAATTTGCTTTCTAGAGATGGGTTCTAAAGACTCCTCATTGTAAATAAACTTATTTTGAATTAATTTGATATCATCTCTTTGCTTATAAAAATCAATTATACTAAAAGTATGCCTGTCTTTTCTATCTGTACCAACTGAACCTCCTGCAAATACATCAATAATACTTTCTGTTGTCTCGTAATAATCATCTGTAATAAATGGACGTTCTAAATCAAAATGCTTGTGTCCATGTAAAACAGTTTTTACATTCATGTATTTTAAATGCTGAATCAAAGCGGTATAATTTCTAACTAGACTTGAATCTCCATACTTTTGCGCCACTTCAGGAAAAAGATAAAAATGGTGGTGCAATAAAGCAACTACATTATATCCATTCAATTTCCTAATTTGTCTTTCAAGATCTGCTATTTGTGCCAGGGATATTTCCCCATAATCATCGTATTCATTTGCCACTTCCTTCTCCAACAATTCAATTAACTGCTTTTTATCAATTCCTCTTTGTGCTAAAGTTTCTGCCTTAACATTTTTATCTATCATATTCAAATACTTTTTATCAAAAATTTTCTTTTTCTCAATTTGACAAGAATTAAATCCAATAAAAACTATTTTTTCTTCATAATAGGGCCTTAATACTGAATAATTTTTTGTATTATAATATTCAGGTATATTAACATAGAATCCTTTTAAGAAATTTTTATATTTACTCCATCTTAATTCATAATCATCAACTCTAATTAAATCATGATTACCAGGTACAAATATGAAATCATCTTTTGTTAGTTTATATTCATCTTGGTTAAGATTAATTTGTTCCAACAAAATATCAAAAAAATTTACAGCTTCATTAATCAATTTTTCATTAACCTGTACCTGACCATCAAAAACATCTCCTGTTACAACTACACTCCTAACATTACATAATCCATTATGGGTTATATCATAAACAATTTTATAGGCTATCTCTTCAGATTTGATATACGTTTTTCCAATGTGTATATCTGATAAATGCAACGCTCTAAAAGCTGACATTTTAACGCTTCCTCCCTATAAATTATAACAATCAACGTCTAAATTATGTAAGTTAATTTAAATGTACCACAAAAGTATTGTGTATAAACAACAGTAACGTAAAATATATGTTAAAATATTTTAATGCGATAATTACTGAAAGTCCAGAAAGATTATCAAATTTTATGGAAGGATTTAAAACTGAATAATTTTTATCCGAACGCTACCATTGCTAACACCCCCAGCTTCTTCAAATTGAGGGATAAGCACTGCTACGCGCCTGGATAAGTTCTTCTAAGGTTCAGTTGGAGAAAAGCATTTCTCATGAGCAAACTCCACCTGAACCTAAGAATCACTTGATACATGGCTATTAGATTTATCAGCACCATGTTTTTTAAAATGAATTAAAATTGCCACTGCAGAAACATATATTAAATTAAATATCACATAAACAATAATTAGTTTATATGTATACCCTCCTCTGGTTGTTGGATTTCCATATAGCATAGTTATAATAATAATTACAGGGTACAGAATTACAACAAATGCTTCTGCAGGTATCTTTTTTACTGTTTGATTTAAGCTGTAAGAAACTGCAAAATAATAAATAGCTAAGCATTTGAATTCTACCAGAGACCATAAAGATATAAATATAAATCTGAAACTATTTACAATAGGAATATTTATGCTATCAGCTAATGTCAGGATAGGCCATAAATACTTTGGAGAAGTTTCAATGCCTAAGTAATAAATAGTTGCAAAAACAGCCCATACATAAATAAATCCTACAATAGCAGTAGCCACTATACCACATTTTAATAGCTTTTTATTATCCTGTAAAAAAGGATAAATAATAAGTATAATCTCCATGCCAGAAATAGCAAAAGCAGTTTCTCTTGAACCTTTCAATATACCAGATAATCCTGAGCCAAATACAGGCATTAAATTTAAAAAACTTCCGTATGCTAAAACAGCTATGGGAATAACAACTAACCCTACAGTTAAATAAAAACCTACTTCAGCTAACCTTCCCAGAGGTTTTATACCCTTATAGGCAATGTAGCCTATAGGTATTAAAGCAGCGAGAAGAATCTGATAGGGCTTTAAAAAGGAAGTTGAATATACCCTAAATAAATTGGCATATTCGGAAAATGACGATGTTAGCACAAATAGGAAGAAAGATATAAAAATAATATTTAAAATACTTCCCAAAAAGTTTCCAAAGCACTTTTTGCTCAATTTCAGTATATTATCTTTAGGAAACTTTTTACACAGATAACTTGCCATAATAACCATATATAGCGGATATACTGTTGCCAATATGCAGCTAATCCAGCTGTCCTGTTTTGCAAATTTTATAATGCTGTTAGGTAAGTGCATAAGCTCAATACCTACAATAGCTGATTTTAATATAAATATAAGTTGGCTTGAGGTTAAGAAGGTATTCTGGGTTTTATTCATTTTTTCCCATCCCTAAAATCACTTTGCCTTATAGGATCATTATGCGGAATAGCCTCAGGTCTTTTATTCATCTTCCATATAGGTGCCCTTATAAATATATCTTTCATATCACTTTTATGGAAAGCAAAATAAGGGACTCCAAAATTTTCCAAAGAACAAAGATAAGCTAATATAGAAAACCATCCTATGACTATTCCAAGAACTCCAAGCCAATTTGCCAGTATTAACATAGGATAAGCTAAAGTCCTTATTGCAATGGACATCTGGTAATTGGATATTACAAAAGTGGCAATGGTGGTAATTCCTGCAATAAGTAAAGTAGTGGGACTTACAATTTTTGCCTTAAGTGCAGCATCACCAATTATAATACCACCTACCACACTGACAGTCTGCCCTATTTTTCCCGGCATCCTTAATCCTCCTTCTCGTAAAAGTTCTATAGTCAGCTGCATGGCTAACAGAGACATAAAGGGACTTAGTACAATCCCCTGTGTAGCTGATATTAGGGACTTAATATATTCAACTGGTATAAGTTCAGGGTTAAATTTAACGAAAGTTATATAAATTGCAGGAAAAGTTATTACTATAAAAACCGCTATAAATCTCAGTGCTCTTGTAAACCAGGCTTGCAGAGTTCTTCCATAATAATCTTCCACAGTTTGAAAGAATTCTACAAATATAGTAGGATAGGTTGTAACATATGGTGTACCTGCTAACAAAAAAGCTATTTTTCCTTCCATTAGAGCCGCCTCTATTACATCTGGCCTCTCTGATCCGATAGTCTGTGGTAAAATACTATAGGGGTGTTCTTCTATACACTGCTCGATAAAACTATTTACAGGAATAGAATCTATATCTATAGTATTTATTTTATCTTTTATTACTTGTAGAAACTGTTTATTTACTACGTCGTCTATATACATTATTACAAGGTCCGTCTGTGTTCTTCTTCCCAATACAAATTTCTCCGTTGCTAAATTTTTATCTTTTATTCTTCTTCTCAATATACTTATATTTGTATCTAAGTTTTCTACGAAGCCCTCCCTGGGTCCCCTTAAGGAAGGATCATTTTCTGGTTCAGCTATAGACCTATAAGTTCCACCAGCGGTATTTATCACGATAAAGTTACAGGAATCTTGAACTAATAATACCGTTTTCCCTCTTTTAATACCCTCTACCGCCTTATTTATATCTGTTTCAATATAGGTATCACTAACTGCAATATACTTTTTGTGTATGTAGTCTTCTATATTTTCTATACCCGCAAAGTCCTCATTGGCATTTAACATTAATGGATTCAGTATATCTCTGTCTATTATATTCTTATCAGTTAATCCATTCACATAAACAATTGCAGCCTCTAGGGAATTTTTATTTCCAATAAGTAAATTTCTTATTATTAATTCAGTTTGCTTTCCCAGTAGATTTTTTATATTTTGGATATTATCATTTATACTACATTTTTTATCAGGCATTTATTTCACCTCATAATTTATGATTCCCCTGCTCTATTAAAAATATTTATATAATTTACCTAGATTGATATCTCCATAGTTATTATCCCCAATAATAATTACTGAAAAAAAGTTATATAAAAAGTCTGCATCTTAAAAGATACAGACTTTAAAAATAATTTCTATTTCAACACTGAGATTGATGTTTCAACTATTTTAATGAACTCATCATTTGATTAGATTGATCTTTCAATTGTTGTACATCTGATGCTTGAGCATCAGATGTAGGATACCAACCTTTTTGTCTCATAGTATCAAAAATTTTGTATTGAACATCCTGAGCATTTTTAAAATTGTTTACCAAAGTATTTCTTAAATTAGTACAAGAAGCTTCTGTTATTCCTGTGCTATATGCTGAAATAACCTGTTTTTCACTAGTTAAAAGGTCTTGCATAAGTTCCTTTTCATCCATAATTCTAATTCTCCTTTCTTTTATTGGTGCGAATCCAAGTAGGTTTTTAAAGAAGTAAAGTTTTGTTTGTGAACTTGAGCAGCTTCATTACACAAAGTTTTTATTTGAGCATCACTGCATCTTCCTGAACAATCATTAAACTTTTTATTCATTAGTGCTTCATATCCAATTTGATCTTTTAGCACCTTTAAATTTCCAGCATCTAACTGTTTTTCAGTAGCTATCATGAATTTTCCCTCCCTTAACTTTTTTACAAACATAGTATTTCCCTTATAAATAAAAATTATATCTGTTAAAAAATTCACCACCTGCCAAACACACAAAACCGTAGATACATCTAAGTCTATCTACGGTAAATTCATGATTGTGAGATTTATGCTGTTTTTCTAGCAATATGCACTGATTTTGCAATTCTACCAAAAACCCAGAATCTATATCCTAAAAAATTAACTACTTGAGCTAATACCATTGAAATAATTTTTGCAAAAAAAGAACTTATAGAACCGTCCTTCATTAATATGCTTAATCCTATTAAGCTTACTCCTAAGGACATGGAATTAACTATAATAAATTGGACAATTTCTCTTGTTGTTTTTTTACCAGTTTTCGTATCATCAAAAGTCCAAACCTTATTTAAAATGTAGCTATTTAAAGTACCGCTGGAATAGGATAATATCTGGCTTATAACATAATTAACACCAAACAAGCTATTTAATATACAAAACACTGCAAAATCAATTATAGTATTTAAGCATCCCACACAACCAAACCTAGTGATATGCTTAAGTTTGTGATTATTTACAAATATATTATAAATATTTTGAATAACAGTCATATATCTCACCTCTTACAAATTATGGACTATTTATACTATAGTTATATAATATATTCACTTTGTTACAGTTGTATGGCAGAGTTGTTAATGAGTTATAACAAATTTTTTAATATATGTTAAAATTACTTAAAACATCTGTATAAAATGTTTTTGTTTCTATGTTTTATAGTTTTCAAACTTACACCTGACATTGCAACTTCACTATTTAGGCAATCTATATTTAAAATAAAATTCACAATATTATTTGCAACATAAGGGTCACTATACCCTTTTTGAGATTTTTTGATTTGATTTAATTCCTGTGCATTATTTACAAGTAAGTTACTTATAGTATTTTGTATGTTTTTAATATCTTTGCACATTACTCCAATATTATATTTCTCAGCAAATTTGGGGTTTCCTGCTTCTTGTCCAGGCAAAGCATCTGTTATTACTAAAGGCACATTACATGCTATGGCTTCCATCATAACATTAGGACTTCCCCTTGTGAATGCAATATCAGAATCTAGCATTAAATCTTGTATATTTTCCATAAATCCATATATTTGAACAGCATGTCCGTATTTTGCTGTTAATGATTTTTCTAATTTTTCTCTTAATTTTGTATTACGCCCTGCAATAACTTTTACAGTACAATTAAAATTATCAAGAAGATTTTCTGCTATTCTCCGCATATTTCCTACACCTTCACCGCCACTCATTATTAAACATCTTAGAGGCTTATCAATATCATAGTAATTACTTTCCTTGGAATTTGCTGTATGCTCATAAAACCTTGAACGGACTGGAAATCCTAATACTTGTACTTTTTCTTCTGAAACACCAAATTCAACACACTTATCTTTTGCCTCCTGGGTTGGACTTATAATATAATCAGCTCTTTTATCTGCCCATAATGGATATATACTTACTAAATCTGCAATTAAAGTAATCACTGGTATTTTTATTTTATATTCCTCTAATATATTTATAATAGAACCATTAAAATTGGGATGCACAGATAGAATTAAATCAGGTTTTATTTTTTCTAATACCTGTATGAAATTATATTTTATTTCTGACTCAATTAACCTATTAACCAATGATGGTTTAATTGATGATAAATTCCATATTAGTCTCCACAATTCCTTAACATTTCTAGTAATTGGGCCGTAGGATTTACCTATGTTTTTCAGAAGTTTTCCTCCTAATGAAAATCCATCTATAATATAAATTTTAACATCACTATGATCCTTGAATTTTTCACATAAAGACTCAGTTATACTTTTATGTCCATGTCCTGTAAACTCAGCAGAAATAACAAGTATATTTTTAGTCATAATATCATCCTTTCCATTAGTTAGATCTATATAATAAATCTAATAAACATTACATAA